>JAWOEM010000207.1:0-8316 GCA_046482785.1 Salinivirgaceae bacterium | reverse complement strand
CCAATGCTGTTTTGTGCCCAGGTTATTTCGCCAAAGTGATCGCCATCGTAACGATTCCAGCCGCCTCCAACTGTTGCTTTTAGGGTTTCGTAATTGAATTTTACAGAACCAACTCCGCCGTAGAAAATATTGTCTAAGTATTTACGAATCACTACATCGCTTCGTGTAATAGTGTCATTTGACATAACGATGTTGTCAGCATCAAAATCTACTATTTTTTTATTGTATTTGTACGATTCGTAATACCCAAAACCGTTGGTTTGGTGGTAGGCCGCGTTGGCAGTGATGTTTTTTGAAATGGTGCGTGTGTAAAATACTTGGTAATGATCTTGCTGGTAGTTATCCGTCTGGTTATCATACAAGTACCGATTAAATGTGCGGGCGTCAGAATCGAATAAATTGTCAATTTCTTCTTGCGAATAGCCTGAATTCAGGGCAAAGTCCATCATGGCGGCACTGTCGCCATCGAGTTTGGCTTTAGGGATGCCTTCCCAAGCTTGGTACGTGCGTTCTTTCCCGGAAAATATGTTGACACGAACAATGTTTTTGTCGCCGCGGTAGGTGCCCGATGCAAAGAACGACTTTAAGTCAGATGAGGCGCGATCAATAAAACCATCGCTTTTAATGCGCGATAATCGTGCATCGAAGCTGTAAACTCCATTAATAAGACCTGTTCCTGCTTTAAATGTATTCTTTTGAGTGTTAAAAGAACCAAAAGCATTGTTTACTTCAGCATAAGGCGATACTTCAATATCGTTTGTCTGAAAGTTAACCGATGCCCCAAAGGCCGCAGCGCCATTGGTTGATGTGCCTACGCCGCGTTGCACCTGAATAGTGTTGGTACTTTCTGCAAAGTCGGGCATGTTTACAAAAAATACACCATGCGACTCTGCATCGTTCAGCGGAATATCGTTTACCGTTACATTTATACGGTTCAGATCGGTTCCCCGAATGCGAAAGTTGGTGTAGCCAACACCTGCTCCGGCATCAGAAGTTGTTACTACAGACGGAGTTAGTTGTAGTAAGTACGGAATGTCTTGTGCCGAACGGTTCGAACTGATCTCCTCCTTACTGATGTTTGTGTAACTTGTTGGCGTTTTGTCGGTTGCACGTGTCGATGAAATGGTAACTTCTTTTGTTTGAAACACCTGTTTTTCGAGCACTACATTCATTGTTTTATTGCCATCTAAAACAATTGTTTTTTCCTGGAATTTGTACCCAATGTAACTTACTTTGAGTAAATAGGTTCCGGTTTTCAGGTTGCGGAAAACAAATTGGCCGTCTTCGTTGGAAACGGTTTCGTGGTTTCCCGGCTGAAGGTAAATGGTTGCACCACTAAGTGGTTCTTTTTGTTTGTTGGTCACAACCCCATTGATGAGATTTTGCGCATTGGTAATTGTAAACGTCAATACCAATGCAATGCTTAAAATTGCACTTTTCATAGTTCAAATTTTATAATTAAATAATATGCAATGGGGGGAACGGATACTATAACTCTTCCCTTCGCCGGTATTACCCGGATCAGGTTCAAAGGGTGTGATCTCAGCCCGAAAATTTTGGGCACCCCCGATTGCGACCTTTTTATACGTCGCTACGGCGTACAATTATTGTACCGAAAGGTGGAGTTTTGCGATAAGTTTTTTTCGAGATTTAAGGGGGTGTGGATATCCAGTTTTAATATTGTTGGTTTGTACCCCAAAATCTATAAGTATAAGAATTAAACTATACGGTATACTTGTTTTTAGTAAAATGAAAATAAAGGGAATAGAAGACTCCGTAGTTGATTTCTCCGTAAGTTAACCCGCAAAAGAGTAAGTTTACGACCTCAAGTTATTTCGGTAAAATCCCTATGTCATATCTAATAAAAAAGCTATTTTTGTGCCCAAAATATATTGAATTATGAGTAAAATAAACGAATTGCAAAATACTGCCACGCAGGTTAGACGCGATATTGTTCGTATGGTACACGGCGTATCTTCCGGTCACCCGGGAGGATCGCTGGGGTGCGCCGATTTTTTAACAGCGCTGTACTTCGAAATTTTGAATCACAATCCCAAAAAGTTTGATATGGATGGGGCAGGAGAGGATTTGTTCTTTTTGTCGAACGGACACATTTCACCTGTTTGGTACAGTGTTTTGGCGCGTTCAGGATATTTCGATGTTCAAGAATTAGCTACATTCCGAAAAATTAATACCCGATTACAGGGACACCCGACCCCCGAAGAAAAATTGCCCGGAGTGCGTATCGCATCAGGTTCGTTAGGTCAGGGGCTTTCAGTAGCTTGTGGAGCGGCACTAACCAAAAAGCTAAACAACGATAAATCAATTGTATACTCATTGCACGG
This sequence comes from Salinivirgaceae bacterium, assembly GCA_046482785.1. Classification (GTDB taxonomy): domain Bacteria; phylum Bacteroidota; class Bacteroidia; order Bacteroidales; family Salinivirgaceae; genus Salinivirga. The sequence goes on along the minus strand of JAWOEM010000207.1, from coordinate 5,971 downwards.
CGACGGTGAGTTGCAAGAGGGACAAATATGGGAAGCCGCAATATTTGCTGCTGCACGTAAAGTTGATAACCTCATTTCTACAGTTGATTACAATGGTCAGCAAATTGATGGGCCGGTAGATGAAGTGCTTAGCCTTGGCGACCTGAAAGCAAAGTGGGTGGCTTTTGGTTGGCATGTTCTTGAGATGAACGGCAACGATATGGAATCGATTTTAACCGTTATGGCAGAAGCCAAAGCAGCTACCGGCAAAGGTCGTCCCGTGATGGTTCTGATGAAAACAGAAATGGGCTTTGGCGTCGATTTTATGGTTGGCACGCATGAGTGGCACGGAAAAGCACCGAGCGACGAACAAAAAGATTCTGCACTCAGCCAGTTGCAAGAAACATTGGGCGACTACTAAGATATTGTGTAGGAGTAACTTGACTTTGCATATTTGTTCTTTTTCCCTATTACTCCTTTGAGAAATTAAATTCTTGCTGGATTAGGGTAAAGAGAGAAAATCAATAAAATATTTTTTAAAAGGTGCGTTTAACCATGCACCTTTTTTCGTATTAGCAAGGTTACAAAAACGTAAAGCATAATTAGCACTGTGGAGAATACAGCCACCCGCCCAATAAAACTCCCATTTTTAGAAAAGTATGTGGCTTTGGTGTTGGCCTTTATGGTTGCTTTTATGGTAGTTGCTTCCCCCCATTTTGTTTGTTTAATAACATCTCCCCGTTGATCGATAAATGCCGAAATGCCCGTGTTGGCCGATCGCGCAATGGCACGTCGGTTTTCAATTGCCCGTAATTTGGCATACCGGAAATGCTGCTTGTAGCCCGATGTATTTCCCCACCAACCGTCGTTGGTAATTATAAAAAGTAATGATGCTCCTTTTCGAACGTACTCAGCCACATATTCAGGGTAAACCGATTCGTAGCAGATTATGGGAGCAACCGATGACTTTTTGAACGTAAAAATACTTGGCTCTTCCTGAAAGCCCAGACTTCCTGTTGTGCCACCCAAATCGGCTGCCAGATAATCCAGAAACTTAAAATATTTGTAGTACGGCATTTTTTCCACACCCAAGACAAGTTTCGACTTGTGGTAAATGTCAATGTCGAAAGGCGTAATTTGTAAAGCCGAATTATATCTGTCGTACCAAATGTTGCTATCCTTGAATTTTCGTGCTGTTGATGGAACAATCCCGGTTCCTGAATATTCGCGTTTTGTATTGGCTCCAATAACAAATGCGAGGTTGCTGTTTTCTTTCAGGAACTCCCGAATCATTTGAATAGAGGCGTAGTTATTGGCATGCCGCTCCCAAATTGTTTCTACAATGGCTGTTTCCGGAGCTACAACATATTTTGTTTTTTCGGTAATGTTATTGTCCGTGAGGTTGATTAGCCTTGTTATTTGTTCCAATTTGCCCATCGAACCGAATTTTTCGTGATATGGATCGATGTTGGGCTGTAGAATAAGCACTTCTGTATCGGTACCCGTTTCTTCGTAATTACTGTAAATGGTATACGAAATAATGATGGGTGCGGTAATGAAAATAAATAGCAAAGTGCCATTTGCAATCAGTCGATTCTTTACAGTTGTGCGATTCATGGCGAGTTCCCCAATAGCCGACATAATTAAGGTGTTGATGAGCAAAACCCATAGTGTACCGCCCAACACCCCGGTATATTCGTACCATTGTACCAAATGCGTATTTGCCGAAAAGGCATTGCCAACCGTTAGCCAAGGCCACGAAATTTCAGTGTGGAAAAACAAATGCTCAAATGCTAGCCACCATATAATAAAGGAATAGCGACCAATTTTGTTATTTGTTATTTTTCGTGATAAATGATAAACCCAGAAGACCATTGCCATTATGGCGCTGTTTGCCAATACGGCCAACACCGCTCCAATAGGTGTGGCTTTGTAGATCCAGTAGGTTGTGAGCAAATTCCATATGAAAAATGCAATGTAGCTATAGTTAAAAACCTCGAAATGGTTTTTCTGGCGCGAATTTGTTTGGTATTCCTCGATTAGAAGCAAAGGAACAAATGCAAAAAATAGGAAAATAAGCCCCCATGAGCTGTGCCATGCTGCTGTAAACAATAGGCCAGACACTATAGCCAGAGCAATTTTGTGATATAATTTCATGTGGAAAATCAGGTTAAAGTTGCCAGGCAAAAATACACATCGCCGGGCATAAATCAACTCCTAAACCTGAATTTTATGTCGTTTTACCTTTAAGTGCTTTATCCACAGTTTTTCCAATTTTATCTAACAGGTACGGTTTTGTAATTAGGTCGTCGAACCCGGCCTGCTCAAAGGTTTCGAAGAAATCTTCGGGGTTGTGTGCAGTTAATGCTACAATAGGTAAGCTCGATAAAGGCGCCTTGAAATTTTTCCGAATGTGTTGTGTCGTTTCAAGTCCATTCATTACAGGCATTTCAATGTCCATCAGTATCAAATCTATTTGATCTGTCTCAATGCATTTTAATGCTTCTTTTCCATTGGAGGCCTGAGCATAATTGTAGCCAAGTTTCTTGATCAATTCAACCAAAAGAACGCGATTTATTACAATGTCGTCTACAATCAGAATTTTGTGTGGCATAACAAATTATATTAGTTTTTTTCAACTTCATAAAAGTAACAAAAATAATCAGTTTAAAATAAGGTAATTTAACGCATATTATTTCCTCAAAAATGTACTAATATCGTAAAATGAAAAATGCAATTGAATTCACCAATTGCAAACTTAACTTCCTAGTACATGACAGATATTAGTTCCAAAGAAATACAAAGCATTATTAGTGAGATTGTTCATGGGTTCTCTTCCATCGATACAAAGGTAATGGAACTTAATGTGGTGAGTAATCAGGATTTTACTGCGCTTAATAAAATATTTAAAAACCACCACGAAACAACTAAGGGTATTTCTCAAAGCACATCGGCCATTATCGATCAGGTTCAGGCACTCAATAATAATGCGCTACTTAGAAAACTCAATGCCGTAGTAGGAAAATATCGGCAAATGCTCGATGAAACAGGCGAGCAGGTTGGGGATTTTAATATTGAAGTCGGCACCTTAAAGACTGATTTTAAGCACATATTTATTCCCATTCTGAATTTTAAACAGAATATTTCTACGCTGCGCTTTTTGTTGGCAAACTTGAAGCTGAACCAGGGATTGGTAGATAAAGAAGTGAATCGCGATGCAAAAAAGTTGATAGACGTGCTCAATGAGAAGATTACAGGTATTCAGTCAGAAATTCCTGTTATCGCTGCTGATATTGAGGAGCTTAAGGATCAGTATGCTGCCGCTCACAAATTAGGTACGTATATTTTACAGGATATTTTGCCCGATTTTGATATTCATTCTGCCGGTTTGCACCAGCATTTGCAAGCAATTGCAGCCAGTATAGAAAAAACAAAGGTTATAAAACACTCTGTGGAACAACTCACCCAACAGGGGTTTCAGAACCTAAATGAGGTTATTACTAACCTTCAGTATCACGATATTATCCGACAAAAAATAGAACATATTCAGCAAACGCATCAAAGCATCATTGCCGAACTAAATAGCCTCGACAAAGCTGAAAATGTTATAAAGAAGGGGCTTGAGTATGTGAAGCAGATCCCTGAAATTACTGAAATTCAGGCCGGGCAACTTCTTTTGACCAATAAAGAATATCAAACGGCTATTGAAAATACGTCGCTTAAACTTATTGAAACAACCAAAACACTTGAGGAGGTTAATGCACAAACGGAAAGGATTTTCGGACAAGTTGATGCAGAAAAAGTAGCCGAGATAATCAGAATCCATTTAGGACATGTTAAAACCTGTAAAAACCAGTTGTTTGAAAATATTGAAAAGCTTATTTCGGTGAACGAAACGCTGCAAACTCACATCGACAAACAAAACCTGCACTATCAGAAGTTGGCCCAGTTAGAAAATGAAATATCCTCGGTCGTGAAAGATTTGAATAAAATTATTACAAATAAAGACGAGGTGAAAGCACTGGTGAGTAAGCTAGTTGCATTAATTAATGACATTAACGAATCGCGTGGCAATATTGGGAAAATTATTCACGTGCACCAAAATAATCAGTTGGGCGTTATTGTTGAAGAACTTCAACGCAGGAAGGCTGCTTTTGCTCCCGATGATATTAGCGATAACGAAATGGCAGAATTTTCAGGTGAACTGAAACATATTAATCACCAAATTGTGAATAATTGTACCTCGTATGCGAAACTAGACAATGACTTGAAAACAACCTTAGAAAATATTAAATATTACGATTTCTACGATGTAGAGGTCGAGGCCATTATAAGTCAGCTTAACTTTATTTATAAAAAAATCCTACAGGTATCGGGCGATAGCGAAGGGGCAACCGATTTGCTATCTACAATGAAAAATGCCTATACCATGAAATCGCAGCGCGATATACACGAAAAAGCTGCCGAAAATGAACCGGAAGAGGAAGATGAAGATAATCTGGAGTTATTCTGATATAATAAAAAGACATGGAATTAATGACAAAATATACACTATGGCGTTAAAAGTAGAACGGAAAGGCAATGTGCTAAAGCTACATTTCGATTCACCACTAAACGTGCAAAACATTAGCGCAGTTTATGATGAACTGGCAGATGTGAATTTTGGTAAGTCTAATCTGGAGATTTATTTTTCGGAAGAAAACATACCCGACTTGTCATTTCTGCAACTAATAGTATCCTTGCAAAAAGAGAAATTATCCAGTAAACAGAAAATCAAGTTATTTGGCCCCTTGGATGATATGCATAAAACCATTATCTTGGGGTTGTTAAAAAATATTGAATTCGGCAAATAAAAAAATACCACAATGGGAAAAAAAATACTCATAGTCGACGATTCTGAGAGTATCAGGGAAGTAGTAAGTTTTACGCTCGAAAATGCAGGGCACGAAGTAAAAAAAGCCATAGATGGAGACGATGCCCTAAAATATTTAGATGGTGTGGCTTACGACTTAATAATTACCGATTTGCATATGCCAAATAAGAATGGTATTGAGCTTATTCGGGAAGTTCGCAAATTAGACGCTTATAAGTTTATCCCCATTCTGTTTTTAACTACAGAATCCCAGACTGCCAAGAAAAAAGAGGCTAAAGAAGCAGGCGCAACCGGATGGATTGTTAAACCATTTGTTCCGGAAAAATTATTAGCAGCAATTAATAAAGTGGTAAGGTAATGGAAGTATTTAAGCAGAAGTTTATTGAAGAAGCAACAGAACAGATTAACGACCTGGAACAGGCGTTGCTTCAGCTCGACCAGAATAAAGAGGATGTTGAAACCATCGAATCAATATTTCGTGTTATGCACTCCCTGAAAGGCGGTAGTGCAATGTTTGGTTTCGAAAAAATTGATCGGTTTACTCATATTCTCGAAAACATTTATGAAAACATTCGCTCCGGAGAGGCCAAGGTTACTTCTGATATTCTTGACCTTACGTTTCAAGCTGTAGATCACCTTCGGAAATTGCTTGACGAAACGCCCCAAAACGAAAAACTGCTCGAAAAAGAAAACAACCAATTTATTGAGCGAATTCAAAAGGCACTAAACGATAAAACCGTCCCAGAACACACATCCTTGCACGACGAAAAAACTGAAGGAAAAGTGAAAACTTACTTTGTGCGCTTTGTGCCCGATGAGGATATTATGCATAACGGTACCAATCCACTTTACTTGCTCGAAGACCTGGCCAACCTTGGAAGTATCCTCATTGTCCCAAACGTTGACAAAATTCCTTCGTTTGAAGAAATCAATCCGGAAAAAACATACACATCGTGGAATATACTCCTAAGTACAAATGCCGGAATTAACGCCATCGTCGATGTCTTTATCTTTGTTGACGACGAAGCAAAAATAGAAACACATAAAATCTCTGACTATAACCTGCTCGAACTCGAAGCAGTAAGAAATATTTTAAAAGAAACACTTCACAAAAAACCG
>JAWOEM010000182.1:0-4869 GCA_046482785.1 Salinivirgaceae bacterium | reverse complement strand
TCTCCGGCCTGACGAGTCCAACTCTCAATTTCGATACGATCTTCCGGAATTTCTAAAATATCGGCAATAATTTCTACGTCTTCCGGGGTAAGGTTGCTTATTTGTTTAAACGTGTATATTTCAAGCATATTCAGTTTCTCCTCGAGCCACAGGTTCACTCCGTTGATCAGGGTTAGATTGTCTGCATGGTGCTTATGCGCCACGCCCAACCTATCGTAATATATTCGGTTTTTCATAACGCTAATGCGCTCAAGGTTTTCCGAGTTGCTTATTTCAATTCGTATAAGTTCCCGAGCCTGTTGTATCCAGTCATCTCTTTCAATTCTGCCCGGAAAGTATTCAATAGCCTCGGTTACTATATCAACATCGAGATTATTAAAATTACTGATTTGCCGGAAGGTATAGATATCAAGTGCATTTAGTTTTTCACTAATCCAACCGCCAATACCGCTGATTTCTGTTAAATCGTCGGCCTCTGCTTTATTTGCAGTACCAATTCTATCGTAATAAATGCGTGTTTTCTTCGCTCGTATTCGCTGTAAAAGTTCAAATTGCTTTTCTTTGTCGCTTACAAGCTCATTTGCCTGCGCAATCCATTCATCTCTTTGTATTCTGCCCGAAAAATATTTAATGGCTTCATCAATGGTATCGATATCATTGTCAGAAAATTTGCTTATCTGACGAAATGTGTAAATATCTAGCGCGTGCAGCCGTTCTTCAATAAATGGTCCAATGCCACTAATCATTTTCAAATCGTCTTTTTCGGTGTCTGAAGCTCTCCCAAAGCTATCGTAATTGAGCAATTGTTTACCCTGCGCAAGGTTCACCAAGGCTTCATCTTTTTCACTCAGCTTTTGCTTGGTTTTTTTTGTTTTTGCATTAGCGGAATCTATTTCCTGAATAGCTTCTGCGTGAAGCAGTTTAAGTGCCTCTACTTCTTTCGAGAGATGTGCTATTTTGGCTTCTTTTTTATTTAGAACATCTTGCAATTCGAGTTGCTCCGTTTTGCTTTTCTCTAATTGGTTTTTGTAATCGGTCAATTCATCCTCAATAAGCTCAAGTTGCTTCTTGTGAATGGATTTGGTATAAAACCATGCGGTAGCGAACCCGATGATTGCGGCAACGATTAATAAAGCAGATATTTCAAGAATAGCTACTGTTTGTACGGAAAGCATTAAGATTGTATTCATGACATTATTTTTTAAGGGTTATTACTGCTCTTCTATTTTTTGCTCTTCCTTCTTTTGTTCTGTTATTCTCAGAGGGCATACTTTCTCCCTTTGATGAAATTAGCATTCTATCGGCGGGCACCCCTTTCATTTCGAAAAAACGTTTTAAACTTTGTGCTCTTCGGAGGCCTAATGCCTTGTTGTAGTCGAAGGTACCTACAGCGTCGGCGTGTCCGGTAATTTGCATTATAGCTAATGCATTCTGGTTTAGGTATGTATTTGATGCATTGAAATATTCCGCTGTTATGTCATTTGCATGAATGTCTGATTTATCAAAAGCAAAATACACAACCAAACTTTCGGGAATGGCTTGCTCTGTTGCCACCCGCGTGTTCTTTAGTGCTTCGTCGGCCATGGAATCTGCATGCTTTGAGTCCTTCTGCACAATTTCATTTTCGTTGCACAGTTCTTTTATTTTACATACATACACGTAATTCGACAGTGCCGACCAACTAAGAAATGCAATAAGGCCAATCAATAGGATTTTCATATATTTTGATTTTAAACTCGTTAACTATAAATCACTTCAATGTTTACAACCGTTTAAAGTCTCTCAGATTCATTCCGTCTTTGTTTCTATTGGTAATTTTCCGGGAATTGTAGTAATACAAGTTCCCGTAATCATCAAAAATCATTTCAAAACACTTTCCTGCCCCATTATCTTTAGATGGCCCCACATGAAAATTGAACACCGCATTTTCGGGGTCAGCTTCAATTTCTTTCTGAATTTCATCGCCACTTAGTATTTTAAAATAATGTGGAAATTCTGTTTTTATTTTGGCGGGAGAATTAGCATCCGGTGCCAATGAGTTTGCATTTAGTAATAAAACCTTTCCTTCAAATTCCAACGAATTGTTGTAATATTTCAATCCCCTTAGCCATATCATAAATCGTTTTGTTTCAAGCTTTAATGCATGTTTCTGCATGAACTTAACCATTGCTGGAATTACGTATCCATAGTCCATTGTATCATCATCGCTGTACGAAACCGGAAAGCTGCATAGCTCAGGCATATTTGTCAAATCGGGAGCCGGATCGCCAAGCACAAGGCTCAAATAGTTGTAACTCACACCGCCCGGATCTTTCTTCAATACGCCTTTCATAAGTACCAAAAAAGAATATTTAGAATTAGAATGGCGCTGACTAAACTCCTCCTGATTAATAAAAACATAGTCGGTTGATTTCCAGTACTTTTCGACTGCATCTTTTATATACGCATTGTATGTAAAGTTTCCATTTTCAAGCACTACACACAAGGTTGAGTTTTTAAACATGCCAATTTGCTGTTTCGTTGCGATAGGCGGATTTGCCATTGCACTGAGGCTCAGGAATCCGAAAGCAAAAATTCCGATTAAATATTTCAAATGAATATGATCGGTTATTGCTTTAACTGTGTTTGATGGATTATTGATTTTCATTTTAATATCATTTTAGTTGTGAATGGTTAATACAAAGGTGGTTAACATTATATTGAAAAGTATTATACAATTATGAGTAAATGTTATGTAATTCACACTTAAAATGCTGAACACACGCAAAATAAAAAAAGCCCACGCCGAAGAATTTCGGGTTGTGGGCTTTTTAAGTTTACTGTTTAGAAATCAGTTTTCCTGACTGAATGGTTTTTTCATTCCCAATAAGGTAATAGAAATAAACTCCTGATGAAAGATTGCTCGCCGAAATACTTGTGACGTCATTCGATATCGTGGTATTTAACACCATAACACCCAGAATGTTATATATTCTCATTTCATAACTTTTCATTTTTACTTCGCTAGAAATCCTGACGTTAATTAAAGTTGAGAACGGATTTGGGTATATGGTAAATAACCTGTTAGAATTAATTGGATCAATTCCAACTTCGGTAGCTTCCGCTGTCATTCCGGTGGTTGAAATGGATCCATTCGTTGTAAGAGCTCTACCACTAAGGCTTGAGCCTTTCAGCAGGTCGATTGCACCATTGTTGACTACAATATTTCCATTGAAACTTGAACTATCGCCAATGCTTACGGAGCCATTCACCATCCAAAATACATTTTTGGCTTGTGTTCCGTTCATTAACATAACGTTTGAGTGTACACTTGATTCAAAGGCACCATAGGTTTTAATAATAAAAACAGCATCGGCATTTCCTTTTGCATCTAAAATTATTGTATCAGTCAATGAAACCGCCGAATTCATTACATATGCATTAGGCGTAAGAACCAAATTGTGTCCAAATTGAGCAGGAGCCAACAATTCAATATCCGCCGCAAGGTTACTCAATGAATTATAAACAAGTGTTAAATCAGCTGCACCACCCGCAGTAGCAGTATTCATGCCTTCAATATCACCGCTTACAAACAAGGGATCAAAACCTGTAGGTAAAGCAGAATTGCTACCCACGCTACCGGTTACATGCGATGTGCCATCGTCGGAAACATCTCCTATGGAAGAAAAAACCGCATATTTTCCTGATTCGACAAATACCGGGGCTGCCGGTCCTGTGGGTAGTGGAGTTGAAATATCGACAGGTAAATATGCCGAAAGTCCTATGTCTCCGTTGCTAACGGTAACTGAACCATTAATGGTAAGTGCTCTTCCTTCCAGGTCAGTATCGGCTGACATTGAAATAGATCCGCCGGCAATAATAGTACCTTTCATTATGGTGCTGGTGCCCATGTTTACTGCACCGGTTATAAACCAAAATACGTTACTTGCCTGTGCGCCATTTACCAAATTTACTTGTGCGTTTGTACTGGTGTTAAATGCATATACAGGTGATCCGGAAGGCATTTTAATAATAAATACGGCATCGGCATCGCCCTGTGCATCTAATGTCAGACTTTGTTCGAGCGAAGTTGCCCCGGGCAACAAATAAGTACCGGGCTTTAGCGTAGAATTGTTTCCCAACACCGGATTCTCAATGGTTGAATCGGGAATAGCATCGGCAAGAAAATCGTACGCAGCCTGCAAGTCGATTGCACATTGGCCGGTTGCTCCATCGCCGGCGTGCATTACGCCGTTCACGTTACCAAAATTGGTGTTTGAACCACTATTTGTGCCCACATCACCTGTGATTAAGGTCAAATACTGGTATGTTCCTACATTTTCCATTGCACCAACCGAGGTAAACAGGGTAAAATCAGAAGCTGCACCCAAAGGCGGCGCTTGTGCAATTGTTAATGTCGGTAATAGGAACAGTAAAACTGCCATTATTAAATTTTGTAATGGTTTTTTCATTGTATTAGGTTTTTAATTTAGTGAAATATATCACAGTACAAAGATACGGGCATGAATACCCTGAACTGTTACACAAGTATGATATTAAGTTACATCATTCACGCATTTTAATGCAACTTGCAATAAACGTTTGTGCAGCTAATAAACGTTCGTACAGTTTGAAACATCGACTGAATTGCAAATTCAGCCGAACGTTCGTACATGTTTTTAATGTTCATAAAAACGTAGCAGTAAAACAAAAACGCGAAGTTTAAATAGAAACGGTACGTTAAGCCGAATTAATGTATTGAGCGCGGTCGAAATATGCAATTCGGTTTGTTGCAATTTACCGGAACGAAAGCTTGAAACAGATGGCTTCTCCGCCAGCTGGCGGATCGCCATGACGCGTCGGTGATTTTGGGTTTGTGCCACATCTCAG
>JAWOEM010000145.1:0-2798 GCA_046482785.1 Salinivirgaceae bacterium | reverse complement strand
ACCCAATACTACTTTTCTCATTACAATTATTTTTTACATTTTTTGAATTGACTCAACTGGTGCAATGATATCCCAAGTAGTTAAGGTGAATGATAACCGGGCGTTAATAAAAGAATAGATAACGGGGCGCATATATTAACATCGCGTTAAATGAAAATTGCGCGAATGTTTTGATGTTTACACTAATTTAGCAATAGGGCGGTTTTGTTAATTTCAGCTTAATTTGAGAAAATTGGAAAACGAAGCTTGTTATTGATTTAGTTTGTTTTTCAAATTAATATACTTATCATAAGAAAATAAAAAAGCGCTTACCGGATGTCACATTTTACAAGTATTAAGTATTGAAGCCTGCCCTATTTAACCGTAAATTCACATTGCTTAACGTTATAAAAAGATTGTATTAACACACGTAACACTAATTTAATTTTACATAGCGGCCATACCCCTATTTTTGTGCCGGGAAAATATTGAATTTTAGTATCTAATTTTGTATCGAAAGAAAATATATCTGGTAATTTTTCATTTCGTGCAAGTCAACATTTTAATAAAATGAGACAGACATTGCTGTGTTTTGTTCTTTTGGCATTGGCATTTAGCACAAAAGCGCAAACAACTAACGGATTTCAAGCCTCGGGCAAGCCTGTTGCCCGCATCTACAGTAACTTTCACGCCGGGTTAACCGATGAAGACAAAAGGGCTGTTTTTGAAATTGAACGTGCCTACCTAGGGTATTCATACAACATGTCGCCGGTATTTTCGGCTTCCATATTGCTCGACATCGGTAGCCCTGAAGATGAATCGGTTTATGCCGCTGTAAAGCGTTATGCCTATTTCAAAAATGCTTTCATCAGGTATGCCGAAAACAAGCTCGATGTGCGTTTTGGTATCGTGGGCATGAACCATTTTAAAGTTCAGGAAAGTTTTTGGGGCTACCGGTATATCGAGAAATCGTTTGCCGACCGTTACAAGTTTGGCAAAAGTGCCGATTTGGGTATAATTGCCAAATACGAACTTGCCAATTGGATCGGTGTGGACGCAGCTATAGTTAATGGCGAGGGCTACAGCCAACTGCAAACCGACAACATGTTTGAATATACGGCCGGCCTTACCCTGAAGTCGCCCGACAAACTTACATGGCGGTTTTTCATGAATTACGGTCCGTCGGGTGAAAAGGCCAAAATGGTATATGCAGCTTTTTTGGGCTACGAACCTACCGAAAACCTTAGTATCGCTGCCGAATATAACTTGCTCAATAATCATAATTACCTCGAAAACCGCAACCAATGGGGTTATTCGTTTTATTCAACCTATGCTTTTAAAAATAACTGGAAAATTTTTGGCCGTTACGATATACTTGAATCAAATATTCTTGACAACACCACTACTCCATGGAACCTGGCGAAAGACGGCACATCACTTATTGCCGGTGTTGAAAAGAAGCTCCACGAAAACCTGAAAATATCACTCAACTACCGCGACTGGTTTCCAACTGCTGCCAATATCGACAACGAGGCCTATCTTTATTTTAATGTAGAATTCAAACTGTAGAACGCTATGGCTAAATTTCAACATATCGCATTGATTGTACTTTCATTGATATTTGTTTTTTCGGGATGCCGCAAAAGTGAATTTGTTTTGGAAGAAACCGAAAAGGTGATAAACGATAACGGGCTGGGAACCGGAACCACAACATGGACAAAAGATAAAGAATACATAATTGAAGGCAAGGTTTACGTAAACGACGGACAGGTGCTCACCATTGAAGCAGGCACTGTTGTAAAGGCAAGGCAGGGCTCCGGAACTGCCGCATCGGCATTAATTGTGGCCCGGGGCGGAAAAATTATTGCCGAAGGAACGGCAGTTGACCCCATAATTTTCACTGCCGAAAGTGACGACCTTGAAGGCTCGCTCAGCATTAACGATAATGGTTTGTGGGGCGGCCTCATTATTCTTGGAAGCGCGTCTGTTAATACACCAACAGGTGAAGCGCACATCGAAGGCATCCAGACATCGGAGCCCCGTGGCATTTTTGGTGGCAATAACGATGAAGACAACTCGGGCATATTGCGATATGTGTCGATACGCCATGGTGGTACCGATTTGGGGAAGGGCAACGAAATTAACGGGCTTACACTTGGGGGTGTTGGATCGGGTACTACTATCAATAACATAGAAGTAATTGCCAATGCCGACGACGGAATTGAAGTTTTTGGCGGAACCGTAAACCTGAAAAATATAGTCGTTGCCAATTGCGACGACGATGCTATGGATATCGACCTTGGCTACCGTGGCAAGGGGCAATTTTGGTGCCTTATCCAAAACAGCAACTATGGCGACAAACTGATAGAGATAGACGGTGGCGAAGAGATTAAAACAGCCCGGCCATACACAACCCCTTCTATTTATAATGTTACGGGCGTGGGACGTGGGAGCATATATTCAAATAAAATCATTTCGTTTAACGATAATGCCGGCAGTGTAATCGCCAATTCTGTTTTTATTAACCAAAAAGAAGGTATTGAAATAGAATACAGCTCGGTCCGGAATAACAGCTATACCCAATGGAAGGATGGCAACCTTCAAGTTAAAAACAACATCTTTTACAATGTTAACGATAACCAGGTCGAAAACTTTTTCTCAATTTACCCTTTAAACAACGAAGATGTTACCGATGAGCAGTTGCTGATGGACAATTATTTTGACAGAAAAAGGGGTGGAAGGTGTAAAAGTATTTTAATATAATATTCCGCTTTGTGCTGTTAGGGTCCACTCGCCAACCCAGTTGTAATCGTCAAAAG
>JAWOEM010000117.1:0-4435 GCA_046482785.1 Salinivirgaceae bacterium | reverse complement strand
CGTTGGCATTAAGGTACTTTTTGTAAAACAAATCAAGATCCAGTTCCGGTGGTGGCGTGCTCACCTTTGGTTTTTTGTAATTTTGTGAAAAAGCAGAAACAGCAAATACAATAAATGTTAGAGTTATAATGATTTTAAGTGTTTTCATACGTTTACCTTTAACCAACCAGAACTCCGAGAATTTCACAGAGTCCGCTGAGTTTCTTTTTATCAATCACTTTCAATCTCCTTCAACCTGATTCCAACGAGGTGGTTGCTCTCCAAGCAGGTGTTTCACAAAAAAATCGCGACGTTTTCGTTCTCCATATTCGCCTCCCAAGGTATGGTTTACTCCAGGAAGAACAACCAATTCGAAATCTTTTTTTGCTTTGATTAAAGCATCGGCTACCTGCATGGTTGAGGCAGGATCGACATTGTCGTCCATTTCGCCAACAATCAGCATTAAATTGCCCTGCAAAAGGTGCGCGTTGCTCACGTTCGAGCATTCATCGTAATGCTTGCCAATGGGGAAACCCATCCACTGCTCGTTCCACCACATTTTGTCCATGCGGTTGTCGTGGCATCCACACGATGAAACGGCTACATCGTAAAAATCAGGGTGAAACAACAAGGCAGCCATGGAGCTTTGTCCCCCAGCCGAACCTCCAAAAACACCCACCCGTGTGGTATCCATAAATGCCCGTGTTTCGGCAGCAGCTTTAATCCATTTTATGCGATCAGGGAAACCGGCATCTTTCAGGTTTTTATAACAAACATCGTGAAAGGCTTTTGAACGGTTAGAGGTACCCATGCCGTCGAGTTGTACAACAATAAAACCCAGTTCGGCGAGCCTCGAAAACGAAGAATGGTAAGCGTTAAAACTTTTTTGTGCAAACGAACTATGCGGTCCTGCATAAATATACTCAATTACCGGATAACTATTGGTGCTGTCAAAATTGGTAGGATAATACATGTTACCCCAAATATCGGTTTTATCGTCGCGGGCTTTTGCCACAAATACTTCGGGGTATTTCCAGTCTGTTTCCAGCAATTCGGAAATATCGGCTTTTTCGAGTTGCATCAGCACTTTTCCGTCGGAAGTGCGCCGCAGCACAGTAACCGGTGCATTCGTAACAGCTGAATAGGTGTCGACAAAATAGTGATGATCGTCGGAAAAGGCTGCATGGTGATTCATAAGCTCCGGGGTCAGGCTTTTCATGCCCGAGCCATCGAAATTTATCGAGTAATAATGAATGAAATAAGGGTCTTCGCCGGTGTTCATTCCGCTTGCTTTGAATATAACAGTACGATTTTCTTCGTCAACATGCTCAACACCACGCACCACCCATTCGCCTTTGGTGATTTGGTTTTTCACCTTTCCGGTTTCAGCATCGTAAAGATAAAGGTGGTTCCAGCCATCGCGCTCCGATGCCCAAATGATCTCCTTCGTATCGTCAATGTCGTGCCTGAAATACTTGCCGCTGTAATCGATAAATGTTTCGCTGCTCTCGTTAATCACGATACGTACTCCGCCGGTTTTGGCATCCACCTCCACTACCTGGTAAAGCTGATGTCCACGCTGGTTAAATTCGAAGGTAAAAGCCTCACTTTCGGGCCACCATTTCAGGTTACTGAGCGAGTACTGATGCTCGAAAGCTTTTGTATCGATATCAATTTTTTTCCTTTGCTCAATATCGAAAAGCATTGGTTTTTCAATGGGCAACGCATTGCCGGGTTTAAGGTATTCGCGTTGGTGTAGTTTTGGTTGAAGCTGGCCTTCGGGCGAAGACTCAACAAACTGTATCTGTTTTGGGGAATGGCGACGCACTTTATTCACTGCAATTTTCTTTGAATCGGGTGACCACTGAACATGTCCCGAATAAAACCCACCTTCGGAGCCATCGAAACTCAACTGTGTCTCTTTATCTGTTTCAATGTCTTTCATCCAAAGGTTAAATTCTTTAATATAAGCTTCGCTACTGCTGTCGGGTGAAGTAACCGCTTCGCTTTCGAAGCGGCCTTCGGTACTGCCCCAATAGTCATCCAGCGATTGTCTTTCTTTTGTTTTCCCTTTTTCATTGAGTTTGTTGCTCGACAGGTGATATTCCCATTTATATTTAGCCATTTTGAAAATAAGTACCTTGCCGTTTTCGCTGTATTCGATATTTCGCAAATTCAAATCAAAGGGTTTGTAATCCTTCTTTTTAGACAAATCGTTGAGCTTTTCGCACAATTTTTCGTGGTCGAAAGCTGGTTTTAGGGTTAAATTCTCAGCATCAGCCAATTTGTATTCAATGCCCCGGCGCGTTTTCACCTTGTACCAAAATGTAGAAGCATCTTCCACCCAGTTAACATCAATATTGGCATTATAAACCATGTTACTAAATGTTGAAATTGAGTCGGCACGACAGTAATCGTCGGTTGTAAGCTGTGCCATGCCAGTTGTGGCAAGGATAATCAAACACGAAAGTAAGGCAAAAAACTTCATGGTCATTTTATTTTTCTATTTCAGACAAGCGAACCATTAACACACCATGAGCGGGAATTTCAACTTGTAACTTCTCATTGGTTTTTCCTATTACTTTATGCCGCCAAAGATCGTAAACTTTATACACTTTTTTATGAATACTAACATCTCTTACAAAATACATTGTTTGTTTTTTCCAATCGTAATCGAGCTTCCATAGCTCATTGGTACGGTTCATAAAGCATACGGCAACCTCGCCATTGCTTAAGGGTTTAGCCCAAATTTCGTGTTCGCCCATGTCGATAAACTTCCGGGCCTGCTCTCCCCTTACATCCTGATTTACAGCGATAACATCGTCGTTTGTGAGTATTTCAATGGTTTCATCGTCCATATGGCGAAGATCGTTGCCGGCCATAAGTGGGGCAGCCAGCATAGCCCACATCGAAAAGTGAGTAACATATTCATTGTACGTCATGCCCCCGTTGCCTATTTCGAGCATGTCGGGGTCGTTCCAATGACCGGGGCCGGCATGTTCCCACAAACCAACCTGTTTATCGATTATATCAACAACACCTAATCCGCCCCAATCAAATTCACCTTGGTAGATATCCCGGATATCGGGGGTTGTTCGCCACAAATGGCCAATACCTTCAGCCCATTCCCAAGGTTTACTTTCGCCCCATTCGCAAATGGAGAACACGATAGGGCGACCACATTCTTTTAGCGCATCGCACATTGTTTTGTAAGCAGCTTTAGCATCCTGGCCTTCGTTGTAGCACCAGTCATATTTCAGGTAATCGACGCCCCACTCGGCGTAGGTGCGGGCATCCTGAAATTGATAGCCTCGACTGCCAGGCCTCGACTGGCAGGTTAGTGAGCCAGCGCATGAATAAATACCGAATTTTAGTCCACGCTCATGTACATAATCAGCCAACGCTTTCATACCCGAAGGAAAATGCTCAGGGTCGGGAACAATATTACCCAGCGAGTCGCGTTCTACCTGCCAGCAATCATCGATTACCAGATATTCATAACCCGCGTCGCGCATGCCACTTTCAACCATGGCATCGGCCATTTCCATAATGAGTGTTTCGCTCACCTCGCAGCCAAATTTGTTCCAACTGTTCCACCCCATGGGCGGTGTTTGTGCCAGCTCATCAAATTCTTGTGCATGTGCACCGGTGAGCAAGATCAGTCCAATTATTAAGAGTACCGTATTCTTCATCATTCTTTTATTTTAGTTTACAATAGATTATTAGATTTTAGACATGAGACATTAGACTTTGTGTATAATAAATTAAATATCAGTATTTTAGACAGTTAAAATACTGAGATACAAACAGCTCATTGTCAGCAACTAAAAAAATAGTAACGAACTATTGATATCTAATATCTATGGTCTAAAGTCTATTTAATCAACGTTCCATTCGTGAATACCTCCCGATACGCCTTCACCAAGTTTAACATTGAGTCGCAATGACCGGGTATTTACCGGCTCAAAATTTACTTCGTTATAGGTGTTAAGCTCCAGCCCGTACTGGTCGGAAGTTTTTACCGGAAACCACTGGCCATCGTCCGTTTGATATTCAAGGTTCCACCATTCAGGAACCCTGAAATCGCCGTCGTAATGCGTCATATCGAGCCAGTAAACCGACGAACTGCAAAGAGTTTGCGGTTGATCGAAGTTGTATTGCACCCATTCTTTCGAGCCATTTTTCAGCCACCAATAAAAGTACGACTTGTCATAATCGGTGGATGATGAAGGGGTGAAACCATCATTAAAGCCTGACACCCTTCCGGTTGATCCTTCGCATTGAGCATCCATTGCAGGCGATTTTAAAGGTTTTATAATGGTTGCTTCCGTACTTTCAGGCATCCACACCAGCATATTGGAAGTACCCCTGTTATTCCATGTGTAATATGGCACTGCCTTGAGTTGAACAGGCTTAGTTACTTGTTCACCATTAATTGTTTTAACCACACGCCCGG
>JAWOEM010000031.1:0-5206 GCA_046482785.1 Salinivirgaceae bacterium | reverse complement strand
CTGACGAAAATGCAGACAATTTATATAGGCAGCGCATTTCGAGCGATACACTAACCGTAAAAAATTTCGACCCTGATAAAGAACTTATCAATAAGGTAGCGTATACGTACAACGAAAATGGTAATAAAAGTGGCATGATTAAGTACAACGCCGACGATAGCGTTACTGCCAAAGCTACATACAAATATTACCCAAACGGATTAGTAAAACAGGATATTTATTGGAATGTAGATATCGATAAACCTGAGCAAATCATCACCTATCGATACGAATTTTACTAATAACAAAAAACACAAGCTGCCGCCAACTATATGCAGCTGCGCATAGTCTCAAGCACTTTGCGGTTTTCCCATTCTGTTCCCACCGAAATACGAAGCAGATAGCGTTCAGAAATATGCGAGGGCACGGGCAAAACATGGATCTTATTCTCCAAAAGCGTAGCATAAATCTTTTTACCCGCATCAATAGATAAAAAAACCAGCAACACAAAATTTGCATGACTTGCCGGAATCTCAAACCCAAGTTCCCCGCCTATACGCTCCAATTCTGTCGACAATACATCGCGGTACAGCACAACATCGTCTGCACGTTCTTGCATCAATTGGAGATACCGATTATTCGAAAGTATTACCGTCAAAGCCTGCGCAGCATATGCGTTGAGGCTAAAAGGCAGAATATGCTTTCGCAAATGCGCGATTAATGTAGCATTTGCCATCAGGTAACCGGCTCGTAGTGCAGCAAGGCCAAAAGCCTTTGAAAATGAGCGTACTATAATAATATTTTCGTATTGATCGATTAAATTCTTAAATGTAGTTCCCGAAAACTCAAAATAAACCTCATCGATAACAAAGAGACAGAACCGGTACTTTTCGAGCAATTTCTCAAGCAAGGCAGGCTCAATACACTGCCCGGTTGGGTTGTTTGGCGAATCGATAACAATTACCGCAGGTTCGCTGATATTGGGAAATAAATCGTATGTATACTGATATTTATCGGTTAATTGCCAATGAATACATTTCAACTCGTTCATGCGGCAATGGTAATCGAAAAGCGTAAAAGAGGGTTCGGGAATTACAAAATACCTTTCGGCAAACGCATTAAAAATGGTAGTAATAGCTGCTCCCGCACCGGCGGCAGCCAAAACTTGTTCGGGCTGCACTTCGGCATATTGGGCAATTAATCGCTCTAAATCAGCATTATGTGGTTCGGGATAACGATTCAGCAAAACATCGCCCAATGAAGACTGTATCTCATCTTTTATGGATTGAGGCAATTCAAATGGAAACTCGTTCCGATTTAACAGAACCGCTTCATCTGTCAGCTGAACAGTTGAGTGACGAGCCTCGTTGTTCAGCAAGGCATCGGTAAAAAAATTGGCGAGATCAAACGTTTTCATTCTTCCGACTTTTTAAAGGCATCGTGTGTAGTAGCATATATCAGTGCAAGTACTGTTTCATCGGCATGTGAAAAACCAAGATAGCCTTGCTCTTGCCATCTGGCGCTTATGGCCTTTGTCTGGTGCAAAGCTTCGGGCAAAACAAACCGTTCAGAAACAGCAAATCCCGCTTTACGCAAACGCCACAGCCACATATCGGCTGGTTCGTGACGCTCATATCGGTCTTGAAACTGTTTGCCTATGATATCGTCAATTTCGCGACCAAAAAATAATTTAAGCCCGTTACGCTCATCTTTGGCAATATCAAGTTTGTCGATTACAGCAAACACATGATAAAAATGTCGGTAGCAGTTTTGAAAACGTTTATGAAAATCGGGTTCAAAATGATCGATATTTGGTTCAGTCAATAAAAACTGCTGCGGATGCAGTTGAGCAATTTTCAGCATCAAGTCGTTGCGTATATTAGAAGATTGAACATGGTGCAAGGTCAGCGACTCATTTACAGCCAAAAACTCATTATCTACCGGAATAAGCGCCTGTATTTCATCAAAATCGACTTGCTCCACAAGCATATTTAAGGGAATAAAATGAATATCAAATGGAACAGATTTATTTCGGTCATTCACCAATTGTTCCGCTACGGCAAGTGCATCGGTAAAAGGTTCAACGCCAATGATGGTTAACACTTCCAGCTTACTCGCCGGGTCGTTCTGCAACATTTCGAGCATCGCTTGGGTTTGTATTCCCCGGCCAATACCAAAATCAATTAAGGTTGCACTGCGTACTTTCCGCATCTCTGACACAATGGTAGCATTAACTACATCGTGTGCCAGCCGCACAAACGGAAAATGCTTAATAATTAAATCAAAGAGCTTAATTTGTGGAAGATCAAACTTTTTTAAATAAATATGCTCATCGGTGCCCACGGGACCAATATGCTTTTTCAAGGCTTTAATAAGGAGAGTAGCCAACATCTTATCTGAATGATCTTCTAACCCTTCGAGACAATGATCGAGTAATACCTCAATTTCAGTGGCTGTTTGCGGATTAATATTGTCGGGGTAATAACGCATTACGGTTTCTAACGTTTCTTTTACCTCCGGAATAGGGAAATTTAACATAAATAGTGTTTGTTTAATACCTTATTTTCTGATAATCTTAAAAATTCCCAAAACATGTGCATATGAATGGTTCAGGGGTGAAGTATTCGCAAACTGTTTTTGGGTTTAATATAAATGAGAGCCGCTCTACACCAATGCAAATCGGCACTCATTTGCTCAATTTCCGACCTATTGTTGGTCAAGCCACTGGTTAGCTTCATTCTTGCTCATGAAATACTTAACCAACGGATCTTCGGCACTTTTTGAAAACTTTTGTAGCGATAGCTTTGTAAATGCACTTTCAGGAACAACAAATGCCATAGCTTTCATTCCATTGCGTTTTAATTGTGGCATAACAGAAGCTGCATATTGAGCATCTTCAGGCTTAACCACGTGCTGTTTCATTGCGTCAGAAAGAACTGTTTTCACCTGATTGTGAATAATAAACTTCAACGTTTCGTCAATTCCCTCGCGAAATGTTTCTGAAGTAGCAAACCCATTCCAGGTCTGAGTAAGGCGCATCTTGTCTCTGTTGTAGTCTATCGCTACATTGATGTTTTCGAATACTTTCATGTCCGTAAATTTTTATAAAAATAATTAACATTGCGGTTATAAATATAATTGAAAGTATGATAATTCACAAGGGGTGAATTATGTTCATATTTAGTAATTTATTAACACAGCTACCAATCATAGCTGAATGTCAACACAATAGAATCAATAAACAGGCATTTTTACCCGAAAGAGTATTTTTTTCAGTAATGAGAAATTATAAAACCTCAACTCCTAATAAAATAACTTTTTACATAAATATTATGGTATTATAAACCTTATTAACCTCCCATAATTACATTAACATGCAAGCCGAAAAAAAGTCTATTTAAGTCGAAAAACAGACCCCGAAAAGGGCTCCAAATGAAATTTTCCGCTCAAATCAGCTGTTTGCGATGGTAAGAACTCAACTTTTTCTTTCGTTCCAAAAATGGGCAACGCCTTCGGTGTTTGATTCATTGGACGATTTATTGTTTCGAAAACATGAGCATTTAAAACCAAATCTACCTCTCTCCCACTATTCCGATCAAAATTTAATACAACCAACATCACATCATTGGAAGAATAGCGTAAAAACGCATAAACAGCCTTGGTGTCCACATGTTGGTTAATCCACATTAAATCGTAAAAACCGCCTGAAAACACCGCTGCATGGGATATTCGCATCGTTAACAAGCCAGAATACCAATTTTGCAAATCAAGTGTGGGTTTATCGAGCTTGGAGCCATCGAACGCTCCGTTACTCACCCATTTCTGGTACTGTGCAACCCGCCAATAATCGAAAATTGTTGTTCGTCCATCGCGCCCGCTAAAACCCTCTTTATCGTCGCCACAAACCCCCAGTTCCTGACCAAAATAGATCATCAGCGGACCGGCATGCATAGTAGCGGCTAGCACCATTGCCGGTTTGGCTGCACGATAATCTCCCATAAAAAACTCGGAAGCAATGCGAACCTCATCATGGTTCTCCATGAATCGTAACATGTGCTTTCCTATTCCTTCCTGCTCCTGCCAAATACGCGTTAGAGCAGATGCCGGCTGCCTCTCAAGTAAAATATCGCGTACCACATTATAAAATTGCTCCTTATCGTATAGCCAATCAAAATGCCCTTCCTGCAAAAAAGTTCTGTACTCTGCCGGCTTGTACACCTCAGCCGTAAATGTCAGGTCAGGAAATTGTGATTTAAGTTCCGGAATTACCCAGCCCCAAAAGGCAACGGGCACCATTTCGGCCATATCGACCCGAAATCCATCAACCCCCAATTGCGCCCAGTAATTCAGTACTTCGTACATGCGATGCCAAGTGTTGGGTTTGGGATCGAAATGTTCTGTTCGACCATTTGAATAATCAATTCCATAATTTAGTTTAACGGTTTCGTACCAATCGTTAATACCAGGATTAGCTCGAAAAACATCGTTTCCTGTAGCTTTAGCAGGCTGCTCGTAATAATCGCAATCGGCGGCTCCCTCAATTCCTTCTGGAATTACAAATCGCTCACCGGGCAAATAGTAAAAATTATTCATTGGAGAAAAATTCATTTGCCCATCATCTGTTTCTCCAAGCTCAGGAATACCTTCGGGCCGATTTAAACTTTTGTACTGCCGACACACATGGTTGGGCACAAAATCGATAATTACCTGTAAATCATGCTTATGGCAGCGCTCCACAAGTTCCTTAAATTCGTTCACACGATTGGGTACATCCTCAGCCAAATCGGGCGATACATCGAAATAGTCTTTTATAGCATAGGGCGATCCGGCCTTTCCTTTCACAATTTGCGGACAATCGGCATCAATTCCATATACAGAATAATCGGTTGCAGTGGCATGCCTGATAACTCCTGTCAGCCAAATATGTGTGTAGCCCATATCCTTAATCGAACGCAGTGCCAAATCATCGAAATCATTAAACTTGGAACACCCATTTTCTGCTAAAGATCCGTTAAATACATTCTGACCATTATCATTCCGAAACAGCCGCGTAAAAACTTGATAAATATTTATTGTCATAATTAAAAGCTATGAATTCGTTATTAATATATTATTCAATTTATTAAGCGATTACAATTTATGAAAAACTTCTAAGTGAGAAATATTTTTGTTGTATAATTCAACCATACTTATCAATTATTATTCTTACAGGAATACAACGATATAT
>JAWOEM010000024.1:0-3799 GCA_046482785.1 Salinivirgaceae bacterium | reverse complement strand
GGAATTTAGGTTAACTCCGATTTAGAAAATCACTCATTTGGGTGAAGAATGAAACCGAATGAGATGATTTACTTAATCGAATTCGCAAGGAATACAAAGAGATATTGTATAATTCTTTGCGGATTTTGGGTGGAAGCTATTGTATGCATCAATATGAAGTACGGATGTGCACCAAAATTTCCACAAGCATTTTAGACAAAAAATAAATACTGTCGGAATTTAGGGGTTAAAATATTTACCTTTGTAAAAAATGAAATTATGGCAAAAAAATTTTCTTACAAAGAAGCAACTGATGAATTGGAAACAATTATTGAAGAAATAGAAAGTGGAGAACTGGAAATTGATGAATTGGGCACAAAAGTAAAACGTGTTTCGCATTTGATAAAGAAGTGCAAAGACCACTTGCGTAAAACAGAAGAGGATATAAGTTCAATTATGGATGACTTTGACGAACGGTAACGCAAAATAAAAACACTCTTTTCCTCACTCCATTTCAGACAATCTTTTAATGGGTTTGGCCACAAACTCAACAACTTCAACAGCATATTTTGCTGCTACTGCGGCCAAAATATCGCGTCCTTTGTAAGCAATTGTTCCGCCAAAAACCATTTTTGGATAATCCGGCATTTTTTCGCCTAAATAATAATCGAAATACGCTTCGAATCGACTAACGCACAATGCTCTGAGAGAAGGCATTTCGATATTTTCGAACAGGAATCGCGTGCAGCGCTCTTCTTTTGACAATTGGCTTGCGCTGTTTTTCAAAACCGGATAAAGTGCTCGGGAAACATCGGTTGGAAGCGTGTTCGATTGAAATGCTTGCAACAGCTCTTTTCCCAAATCGGTTCCGCTTCCCGGATCAATTTCCTTGCCTTTCGACATGACTCCGAATTGCAAATTGTGGCCATCATAGGCAGCCAATGATGCTCCGGTACCCAAAATCCCCACGAGCCCGCAGGTTTTTGGCAAACCGATATGCGCAAGAGCCAGCAAATCGGAGTAAACCGCAACCTCGGCATTTTGAAACCATTGCATTAACTTCTTTTCAACAACCAAGGCCTTTGAATGCGTGGCACACCCTGAACCATAAAAAACAACTCGTTTTATCTTCGACGCAACAGGAACTAAAAAGTGTGGGCATACCACACCGGCCTCCACTCTGGAGGGAACCAAGCTGCCCGATGTATAAAAAACAGTCTCTTGTCCGGTTTTCACCGCCCAATCGGTGCACGTACCGCCACTATCTGCAATTAATATCATTCGTCAAAAAACATTTTTATTTATTTCCCCTATGCTACGTTGCACTCCATCAACGTGCGACACGTCGTTAAAAATATTAGGTGAACAACAAAACAAACCTATATGGTTACAAGTTACAAGATGTAAAAATACCACAATACCCAAATTCCACAAGCATACGGTAATTTTTAAATTTTCTGATAACGAATTTTGGGCAATAGTGCGTACTTTTGCAACCCGATAAAAAATGTTAGCGTGGGAAAAAAATACATCCAACAATTAATTGACCAAGGCGAGCACGTGCAGCAAGATTTCAAGTTTGCGGTAAACGACGCAAAGAAAATTGCACGTTCAATGGTGGCTTTTGCCAATACCGAGGGTGGAAAGCTTCTTGTTGGGGTAAAAGATAATGGCGTAATTGCAGGTGTACGATCGGAAGAAGAGATGTACATGTTAGAATCGGCATCGGCACTCTATTCGAAACCGGAAGTGCCCTACACAATTAAGGCTTGGAATATTGATGGAAAAACAATTTTGGAGGTAGATGTTCCCAAAGGCGCGGCAAAACCCTATTATGCACCAAACGAAGAAAACAAATGGTTAGTTTATATTCGAGTAAAAGATCAAAACCGACTGGCCAACAAGGTAATTCTTAAAGTTTGGGAGAACCGACGAAAGAATCAAGGCATTTTTCTGGAATACAGCCATAACGAGCGTTTTTTGCTGAGCTATTTGGAAGAAAACCATGATATAAGTTTCTCGAAGCTTTGTAGACTTACGCGTATGCGTAGACGCGACGCAGAAAATCTTCTTGCAAATTTAATTGCACTTAATATTGTGGAGCCCGATTTTTCATCGTCGAAAACCATCACGTACAAATTAAAACAACAAAACCAATGACACATAGAGGCGAAGCGTTACTGACCACAACACGCGGCAGCTTGGTAGAGACTGAGCACTACGGACATATTGTAGTGACCACTGCGCGAGGTGACATATTATACAAAAAAGGTAATGCTCACCATGTAACCTATTTCAGATCGGCAGCAAAACCCATTCAGGCATTGGAGGTTATTCTGTCGGGTGCTCACCAGCAATTTGGTTTTACCGATGCAGAGCTTAGCATTATGTGCGCATCGCACTATGGAGAAAAATACCATCGAGAAACCGTTTTATCAATACTCAAAAAAATAGGATTGACAAAGAGCGATCTCAAATGCGGTAAGACCACATCACTAAACAACGATTATGCAATAGAAATGGCATTAAAAGGCTATGGAGCCGATGAATTATTCAACGACTGCTCGGGGAAACATGCCGGCTTTTTGGCAGTGTGCAAAGCAAAAAATTACGATACTACCAGCTACATTTTACCCGATCATCCGTTAGAGCAGCAATTAACAAAGCTAATTGGACAAGCCTGCAACTACTCGACTTCCGAAATTATAATAGGGATAGACGGCTGTGGTGTACCCGTGCACGGCATGCCTCTGTTCAACATGGCTTTGGGATTTGCCAACTTAAGCAAACCAACAGAAACGAATACAATTCCGGCCGAAGCTGCCACTATTATTACCAGAGCTATGGCAAACCATCCGGAAATGCTTTCGGGAACGGGAGGATTCTGTAGTGCGCTCACCAAGGTCACAAACGGTAGATTATTTGGCAAAATAGGAGCTGAAGCGGTTTACTGTGTTGGCAATACCGAAACCGGACAGGGACTGGCAATTAAACTAACCGACGGCAATTTGTGGAAGTTAGCACCTATTGTAATGCGAACCCTGGAAATACTCAATTGGCTACGTGACGATGAAATTTTAGAATTACGAGATTTCAGGAAAATTGCAAACAAAAATAAACACAACACTATTGTAGGTTACACAGAGGCAGCAGATATTACTTAAATACTGTGATAGAATCCTCACATACCCTATGTATGCTGCGGTTTTAAATTCCCACACGCTCCCGATAAAATACGGGACAGGCTTTGATCTCGAACATTCTGAACTGAACACCCCAACTTTATGGACAGTCTCTACTTAGTGTTTGTCCACCCAAACCCACACCACCCAGCCAAGCCTCATAGTCAAAAACTTTACATTTCATCAGCCTCAAAAATAGAATTGATTGACATAAACCGCTGACCTTGGAGACAGATTTTTCAACGACCAACAGCGCATGTGTCTTTTTTGCAGGATAGCATTTTCTTACCTTGAAGCTACAATGGAGGCATCAACTTTGGTCCGAATTGTTTCCCATTGCTGCATGAGCTCTTTGAAAATCATTGCTGCCTTTTCTAAATCTTGTGTGGTTACACACTCTTTTTCCAATTTATTCAACAATTTAACTAAGTCTTTTTTTGCAAACAATTCAAACAATTCGCGCAAAGCCACAACTTTTTGAGCCACAACCTCCCAGTCTTTATTTCGGAGAGCTGTATTAATATGGTTAAAGCAATCGGGGATTTTATTTTCCACAATACTATTAAGTTGGTCCCGATCGATTGAGCTCGTCAGTAAATCTGACGAAACCAATTGACCACCCTCATCTATAGGGGCAG
>JAWOEM010000009.1:0-2524 GCA_046482785.1 Salinivirgaceae bacterium | reverse complement strand
CGAGAATTACATTTGCCACGCGGGGAACAAACACGCGTGGCCAAGCACTGGATATTCGAAGTTCTGTTTTACACAACAAAACTTCTGCACAAATAACGCTCGTTACCACACCCCAGCACACGTACAGAACATTCCATGTTTTTAGAAAGCTCGACTTCGAAAGAATTAATACATTTCCAACTTTCGAAAACGATATGAAAGCACCACTAATATATAGCAGCCGAAATTTAGATGGAAAACGCTTTGTTCCGGATGTAGGAAATAATCAAAAATTAAGATACCAGCTGTGGACCCACCTGAAATACGAAATAACGCTTTTACGTGAGTACACAGCAATTATGTACTACAAATTACAAGGTTGGATATAATTTCCTTCTTTTGCACAAAAATACTGAACTTTTTTATAAATTGCACAGCACACTGAAAATTCCTAACATACTAATAACTAAATATTTAACATATGAAAAACATATTATTTTCGCTTATACTACTTGTGGTGGCCAGCACTTCATTTGCACAAAAAGACAAAATGATGGGCGTTTTGGACGATGAAATGGAGCTAATGGACAACGATAACCAAACATTGCGCTTCTTCGATTCGCAAGATGGCGAACCCATTGCCGATGCAACTGTAACCATTACAGACATAGGAGAATACACCAGCGACGAAGAGGGCAAAATACGCTTCCCGAACCAGCCTGACGGATATTTAGAGGTTACATTTAAAAAAGAAGGCTACATTACCGCTACATTTGAAGTTGAAATAGTAGCCGACATGATATTCTTTAACCGCTTTTCCATGTCGCCAAAAATGGACATTGGCCACATGCGTATTGTTTTAGACTGGGATCAAACTCCTGCCGATTTGGACGCACATCTGGTAAAAGAAAACAACTACCACATTTCGTACCGCAACACGCAGGTGCTAAGCGATGGTACAGGGCGGCTGGATCGCGACGATATGGATGGCTACGGCCCTGAGACCATTACCATATCAGACATCGACGACGATGCAAATTATGAATACTTTGTGCACAATTACAGCGACCGGAATAATCCCAACTCAAACGGACTATCGAAATCGAAAGGAACGGTAAAAGTGTTTGCCAACAACCAGTTTCTGGGCACAATAGAAATTCCGTTAGGACCAAGCGGCCTTGAATGGAGCGTATTTAAAATACGAAACGGGGAAATTGAAATTTCCAACGAAATTAGATAGCCAAGCAATTTTAATAATACCAAAAAACTATTATACTAAACTATGGAGTTAATAAAACATGCGTTAAAAGCAGCATTACAGGCCTCTGAAGTAATTATGAAGTATTACGAAGAAGATGTGGAAGTGGAAATAAAAGCCGATGAAAGCCCCGTTACCATTGCAGATAAAGAGGCCGATAGAATAATACGTAAAGTATTGGAAGAAACCGACTTACCAATACTCAGCGAAGAGCACCCCATCCCCGACCACAGTGAGCGCCTACAATGGGAAAAATTTTGGATGGTTGATCCGCTGGACGGCACCAAAGAATTTATAAAGAAAAATGGTGAGTTCACCATTAACATTGCTCTAATAGAGAACAATGTGCCAATAGGTGGTGTAATTGCTGCACCAGCATCAGGAATTATCTATTTTGGCGAAAGCGGCTACGGTTCTTTTAAATCGACCATAGACAAATCACTTAGCATGGATCATATTTGGGCACACGTTAAACCCTTGGCGCCCGAAAATATTTCGGAAGGGGAAACCCTTTGCGTGGCCGTATCGCGCTCGCACCTCGACGATACAACAAAACAATACATTGAACGCTTAAAGCAGGACAATAAAGTAGACACCATTTCGGCTGGCAGTGCCATAAAAATCGGCCTTTTGGCCGAAGGCAAAGCACATATTTACCCAAGGTTTTCACCTTGCATGGAATGGGATATCGCAGCCGGGTTTGGAATTGTTAATCAGCTCGACTTCCAATTTATAAGTACAGAAAACGGTAAGAAACTAAACTTTAATAAAAAGAACCTGCTGGTTAATGGGTTTGTAGCACTCAGAGACAAAAAATACTTGTAGGTTTTCGATCTACACCACCAAAACAGTTCGCCCACAAGGACGAACTGTTTTTTTTTGATACAGTGCTTCGCATTTCGAACTTCGAAAAAAAAATACCATCCGAAAAATCGATCCTAGTTGTCTTCAAATAATTTTACTTTATCTTTACCCAAATTAAACTACAGTGAAATTTAAAATCGTACACATTGGATTTTATATCGCAAATATGGACACAACTGTACCTGGGCTTTTATGGAATTTACAGCCTACTAATTGGGTTCATCATAATACTTGTAATAACAGACGATAAAAACCCCGCCAAAACACTGGCCTGGGTGATGGTGCTTGTATTTCTGCCGGTTGCAGGCGTTATATTCTACCTGTTTTTTGGTCAGAACTACCGGAAACAAAAGATTTTTTCGCGAAAAGGATTAGAAGACTTCAGACAAATTGAACAATTGAGCTTTGAGCAACTCAAGTATC
>JAWOEM010000340.1:0-5896 GCA_046482785.1 Salinivirgaceae bacterium | reverse complement strand
CGGTTGAGGAACCCGAGTTTGACTTCGGACTGGCAGTAGAGTACCCCGATACGTAAGCAATACTTCAGATAAAAAGCAAGGCTGTACTATAGGGTCAACCGGAAAGATGCAATGGTTGCGGTTATTGGTCTTCACTCATGTCAAATTGCTGTAAAATTCCGCCGGAAAGGCGCATCACCTCGGTGTAAGCATCCATTAAATTATAAATTGACTGAAGCTTGGCTAACGATGCATTCAGATAATTAAGCTGTACTTGCCTAAAGTTGATCGAGTTAATGGTTCCGCGTTTAAAACTTCTATCGGCCAAATCGAGGTTTATCTGTCTGAGTTGTTCATTTTCAACAGCAACAGCATACAGCTGTTTTCGCACATTATACAAATCGTACGAAGCCGATAATTGCATTTTAATCCGATTATGCATTTGCTCCGTTTGGAGCTGATTTTTTTCCAAATCAATTTGCGCATTTTGGATACTGCGTCGCACATTTCCGCCATCGAAAAGGTTAAAGTTCAGCGAGAAATTTCCGTATACCATGAGCGGATCGGAAGTAGAACGTGTCAGATCATCAATTTTAGCTGATCCGTAGGTATAGTTTACGCCGGTGCTTAACGAGAAAGTCGGGTACATACGGCTTTTCCCTAACTGCACATTGCTTTCCAGTATCGACTGATTAATGAATTGATTCCTTAGCGTTTGATTATTCGATTGAGCTTGTTCTATGATGCTTGCCAGTTTCAGATCTTCCAAAATGGGTTCAAATGTACCACTTAATACGTATGATTTTGTGGGTTCTTCTCCCATAATTAAATTTAAGTTGCGCAAGGCATTGCGATAATTAACTCCCTGCAAAATATTATTTGAAGAGTCTTCCAGATATGATGTATGTGCTTGTTGCACATCGAAGGTGGTAGCATTGCCATATTTTTTCTGATTGCCGGTATATTCCCATAAATCGGCAGACAATTGCATGAGTTGGCGCGTTAATTCGAGTTGTTCTTTTTCGAGTAAAGCTTTTTGATAGGCCAAAACCACAGCCTGAAGGGTATTTTCAACAACTAAAGAGTGCATTCCGTCAGAAAGGTTTTCAAGTTGGGAGAGCTTTTCGCGAGTAATTTGAACAGAAAAACCTCCAAAAATAAGCCAATTAAGATTTAGCCCCGGGGCTATTTCATTGGAAAAGGTTTGCTGGGATTTTGGATTATTTTGATCGATAAACTGATTGCGCTGATTGGCACTGAGCGTAATAGACGGCCACATACCTGCAGCTCCCGGGTTATTGTTGTTTTGAGCAACATCGAGTTCTTTTTGTGCAATACGAATGTCGTAGTTATTTTCCAGTGCTTTCGAGATAGCATCATAAAAAGAAAGTGGTTCCTGACCAAGGGCTGATCCGGAACCACCAATCCAAATGAAAACAGCTATGAGACTGTAAATGTAAATATATTTTTTTGAAACACCCATAATTTTATTGAATTTTTTTCTTTTCGTGCAAAATTACAAATTCTACCTCTTCTGCAGAGTGCATTTTTTGTCGTTTACTTAGCACCCAAAATGCCACCCGACGTACGTCGTTTAATGTTCCAATGAGTACCGGGAAGAAAATTAATATGAATCCGGTTCCAATAAATACTCCGTAGGCCAGAGCAACAGCCATTGGAATAAGGAATTGTGCCTGAAACGAGTTTTCGAGAATTAACGGATAAAGTCCCACTGTAGTAGTAATAGTGGTAAGTACAATAGGTCTGAACCTGACCAGTCCAGCCTTTATAAGAGCTTGGTTAAATGTATGTCCCTCAAGCAAAAACAGGTTGAACTTTCCGAGAAAAACGACAGCATCATTAACAATAACTCCGGAAACGGCAACCATACCCCAAACACTGAGCATAGAAAGCGGAATTCCTTCGATGCCATGCCCCCAAACTGCTCCTAGCCAAGCTAGAGGAATCATTAAGAGAACAATTATTGCCTGCTCTGCCGACTTGAAGTGCAACATGAGAATGAGTACAATTATTAGAAAAGCCAATAGATAGTACTTCTGCACTTCGGCAATTGATTCTGAACTACGGCGCTGTTGGCCTTGGTATTCAAGGCTAACACCGGGGAATTGGGCTTTTAACTCGGGCACCAATTCGCGATTTATACGTTCTATAATATCGGGGACGGGTTCCAGGGGATCTTTCGTATCGGCTTCGATACGGATTTCCCGCTTGCTATTGTAACGCTTAATACTCACCGGCCCTCGAGAAATTTCATAATCGGCTAATTCACCTAACGGATAATACCCCGATGGGGTTTTAATTTTCATATCTTCAAGTTGCCCAAGCATCATCCGATCTTCTTTCGGATAGCGTACATACACGCGCAACTCATCTTTACCATCTTGCAAGCGCTGCGCCTGCCCTCCAAAAAATGCCTGCCGCACCTGAGAAGCAATGTAATTTTGGTCCAATCCTAAAAAATAGGCTTTGGGCTTTAATTCCAATTGCACCTCCTGCTTACCCGGCGTGTTATTGTTGGTGATATCTTTAAGCTCGGAAAATTCTTTGAGCTCGTTTTGCATAAAATCTTTTGCTGCCGAGAGTTCTTCGATATTTGCGCCAAGCAAACTGAGCGAAACAGGCTTTCCAAAACGACTATTGCCACCTACGGCAAATTGTTCAGCTTCAGGAACGGAGCCAATTTTATCGTTAATTCGATTAATGATGTCGTACGAATTTACGGGCGCACCTTCCATATCGCGAAGAATTACGCGAATATTTCCAGAGTGACTTCCACTTTCATTTCCATTAAATGCCGATCCTACATTAAGAAATGTGTAGGTGATATAATCTTCGGTGTCATTAAATTCTTCTTTTAATTCGCTGTTTACTTCCCATACCAGATCTTCGTAGCGTTTGAGGTAATCGACTGTTTGAGCCTCGCCTTCGCCGGGTTTGAAGGCCAAATCGATATTGAAAAAGTCGAAGGCTACCGGAGGGAAAAAGGTTACATTGATTATACCTCCTCGCAACAATCCAATAGTAATAAAAATGACGAATATGGGGGAAAATACAAAAAACCAGCGCCAACGAACCACAAATCGAAGAACCTTTCCATAAATACGGTCGCGCATAAAAAACACTATTCTGTCGAATTGACGACGTATACGACGCCCGAGGCCATCGCCTTCCAACGGTTTCAGTACCCGATGGTTCCCCAGATGTGCGGGCAATACAAAAAAGGCTTCGAAAAGCGAGAAGCCCAAGCTAACTGCCACTACAAATGCCATTTCAAACATAAACTCTAAGCCGCCTTCTTTTACAAAAAACAGAGGAGAAAAGGCCACAATGGTAGTTGCAATAGAAGTAACCACGGCCGGCATCACCTCCATGGTTCCATCGATCGCAGCTTGCTTTGGACTTTTTCCTTCTTCGAAGTGAGAATAAATATTTTCGGCAATTACAATTCCATCATCAACCAGAATACCAATAACGAGAATCATTCCGAAGAGGCTAATCATGTTAATGGTAATGCCATAAATTGCGGCGACAACAAACATGGCCAAAAACGAAGCCGGAATTCCCCATGCAACCCAAAGCGATAAACGAAAACTCAGGAAAAATGCCAGTGTAAATACAACAAGTAGCAACCCAATGCCTCCATTGCGATAAAGCAAGTTAAGCCTACTCTGCAAAACCGTTAAAAAACCGAAAGTTTCGGTGAGGCTAATATCCTGGTGCTGCCCATTAAACTTTTCAATATAGTTGCGCACATAGTTAGTAATTTCTTCCAAATCTTCTTCCGGCAACTTTTGAATGGAAAGCGAAACGGCCTTTTTTCGATTTAAGGTATATTGAATGGGTACATCTTCAAATTTTGTTTTTACGGTGGCCACATCGCGAATGCGAATAAACTCTCCAGCGCTACCGGCTTTTAGTATAATGTCTCCAATATGATTGGGATCGACTGAACGGTTGCGTACGCGTATTAATATTTCTTCTTCGGGCGACTTAACCATTCCGGCTGCGACATCCTGATTGGTCTGTGCAATAGCGGTCATAATATCTGCCATGGTAATATTATGTCGAAGAAGGTTCTCTTCACTCACTTCGACAGATATTTCGAGATTGGGGTAACCAAAAATTTGCATTTGCGACACAATACCCGACGCTAGGAAATCATCTTCAATTTTATCGGCATACTTTTTCAAGGTTAGTACATCTGTTTTGCCCGACAGACTAACAAACATGGCCTGCGATACCGATCGCTGTTTGTATACAATTGGTCGCTCGGCAGCAGTGGGGAACGAGCTGATGCCATCGATGGCATTTTTCACCTCCATTAGGGTTTCATCAAGATCGTACTCGCCAGTAGTTGTAATTTGTACACGGGCAAAGTTTTCCGATGAAGTGCTTGTAAATTCTTTTATGCCCACAATGCCTCGAATAGCCTGCTCAATACGCGTGGTAACACCCTCCTCCATTTGTTCGGGCGATGCGCCGGGATAAAATACGGAGATGGTAATTTCGCGTGAAATACGTTCCGGGAAAAACGATTTTTTCATGCTCATGTAGCTCAGCACACCGCCTATGAGCAATACCGCAATAACAATATTGGCATAAAAAGGATACTGAACAAACTGTTTAACTATAGATCGCATACAATTTTTTTCCTTAATTTTCGGGTAATATTTCTACTTTCATATTTTCAGTTGCATTGATTAGCGCCTCATTAACAACCAAAGCACCTTCTTCGATGCCGTTAAAAAACAGCGTTTTTTGATTCACCTTCTGCACATCGACAATTTGCTTTGTCAACCGATTATTTTTTATGACAAAAACCTCGTTAAAATTAAAAACTGCACTGCGGGGAATTTCAAAAACATTTTGCACCTCAATATTATCGAAAACACACCGAAAATAGTCCCCGGCATATACTGGAAATTTGGTATCTTTTACTCCTACAAAAACGGGGACGGTTTGGGTCTGAGGATCGACAAAATTACTGATTCGCAATATTTTACCTTCTATAGGTTCGG
Source organism: Salinivirgaceae bacterium (assembly GCA_046482785.1). Lineage (GTDB taxonomy): Bacteria > Bacteroidota > Bacteroidia > Bacteroidales > Salinivirgaceae > Salinivirga. The sequence goes on along the minus strand of JAWOEM010000340.1, from coordinate 878 downwards.
CTCCAACCCTATCGGGAATAACGTTCACTTTTGCGCCGGGTTTAAGGTACGCTACCTCATCTTTTTCTACGGAGGCCTCTATTTCGTAAACATCGGTATTGATAATGCGTGCAATTACAGCTCCGGGGTTTACTACCGAGCCCGATTGCAAGTTATCGGTAATATAACTTCCGGTAAATGGCGCATATATTTTATGTTTGGCTATACGAGCCTCGGTACTTTTAATTGAGTAATAGTCGGCCAGAATATTTCTGGCAGCAAGAAAAGTCTTTAGTTGCGCATTTTCTGCCGATGGCAGTTGGCCTAATGGTTCGGTAACGTCCAACTCTTCAAAGAAAGTGTTCCAACGAGAATAGGCATCAGGGAAATCGAGTTCCAAATCGGGCAATACATTGGCCAGCGTATTCATAAATCGGCTTTTTTGCGCTTTCAGGCTGTAAACCAACTCATCATTTACAATTTCTACCAACAGATCGCCACGCTTAAACGATGCTCCTTTTGAAACAGAAACAACGCCGGCTTGGAGTACCCCCTGAACTTCGCTGGCCAGTGCAACCTCATCTACAGACGATAGACGGCCTGTAGCCACCACCGATGTATTCATATCTGAATACACCACCTCGGCTGCACGCACGTACCGTATTGCCTCCGGAATTTTTGCTTTCGGCTTTTCTGGTTTTAACGAGGTTAGCAGCATCATAGCTCCCCCACCAAGAGCCAATAAAACCAATACGGAGATTACAATTAAATAAAACTTTTTACTCATGCTTTTTTAACTTTTCAATAAAAACTCAAAAGAGGCCTTAATGTTTAGCCTCTTTTGTAAATTCGTTATTCTCAGAAAACGATTTAAAGACCTACTGCCATGTCAAGCATAA
>JAWOEM010000444.1:0-6131 GCA_046482785.1 Salinivirgaceae bacterium | reverse complement strand
TGCGTTGAGCTCGTCAGGCTAAACCTGACTCGGTTCGATTAAGTAAATCATCTCATTCGGTTTCATTCTTCTTCCAAATGAATGATTTTCTAAATCGGGATTAACTTTTTAGATCGAATATATATTTCGTTAATCCCTTATTGCGTACAACGCCAATAAAAGACGTTCTGAAAACGAATAGTTTCAGGCATTGTAACCAATAAGGGATTTTTCGTGAAAATAAAAATGCATAACTTTTTTCCAATCAACTCAGATATTGGCTTATACAATTATTGTGCGTTAAACCTCCATTTGTTTATTTACTCTCGCTAAAACTCATACTATCTCGATGAATCGGTGACTCAACGGTTTTGAGTTTTGACCCGACCAAAGGGAGCTCTTGGGCATCGTTAAATATGTTGAGCGATGAGAATAAAGCCTTGAAAATCGAGTTTATCACTGAACACCCCGACTTTATGGACAGGCTCTATCTAAGCATTTCTAAAAATCCATCGATTCCCCACTCAACAGACTCCTCCATAATTTTTGGTAAACCACACCCTATAATATTTACTTCTTGCAATTTCTTTAGTCCTACAAGAGAAGAGGGTAGGTATTGAAATTTATTCTGTTGCAATTGAAAACACTCAACAACTTCCGGATCAATTCGATTGCTATCGTAATTTCCAATATTCAATACTTCTAAGTTCGACAAATTCCCGATACTATCAGGCAACCTTGTTAGCGCATTGCTATTTAAATTTAAAACCCGAAGCTTCTTTAAGCTGTTAAAATCCTCAGGTAAGTTCTCTAAACTATTGTATGACAAATCCAACACCTCAAGATTAACCAGCTGTACAATACTATCTGGCAGGGTAGCCAGGCAATTGTTTTGCAGATATAATTCACGCAAATTTTCAAGCTGCCCCAACTCTTTGGGTAAAGTATGCAAGTCATTCCCACTCAAATCAATTATTTCTAACTGTTTTAGTTTGACAACATCTGCCGGAAGGCTCCCAATAGTATTATTATCGTGCTGAACTTCCCACCAATACTCCTCGCTCAGGTACAAATTTGATTCAGTTATTTTGTTATCAGTATTCAAATAAAGCTCTGTAATACCATCTTCCCCAAACACTTCGTTCGGAATACTACGCAAGCTCAATTTTCGGAGGTCGAGCACACTTGTATTTCCCTCCCGAATCGCATCGATTCTTTTCTGAATAACTTTCTGAATAAACGGTTCCATGATCAAAGCTCGTTTAAAATTAAAAATAGGTTAGCTAATTCCAAGTCAAGCCCAATTTAAGGAATCAAGTGTTGGGTTTTTCTATTTTTCATCTTCGAAAAAAAATAATTTAATGAGCATTGCTATAAGCTCATTTATCATCTTGCTAAAAACGAAAATATCTTCATCCGTCCATCATTTCCTATTTTACTAGGACGCTCCATAAAGCGGTCGAAACCCCAACACAAGCACGTCGTCGACTTGTTCGAGGTTACCTCGCCATTTGTCGAAATTATTTTCGAGCAACAGTTGTTGCATATCCATATCGTGATCTGCAATGGAAATAAGAAAGTTTCTAAAGCGGTTATACTTGTATTTCTTATTACGCTTACCTCCAAACTGGTCGGGGTAGCCATCGGTGGCCATATAGAACATATCGTCGGATTCAAACTCCACAAAATGGTTCGTATATTCAAACTTATCAACCGATTGCGCCATTCCTACTGGCATTCTGTCTCCTTTAAGCTCAGAAATAGAGCTCCCCTTTACTCGATAAAGTGAATGAATAGCTCCGGCAAATTCCATAACCAATGTTTCGCGATCGATTACACAAATTCCCATGTCCATTCCATCTTTAATATCAGAATCCTCGTCGGTAAAAAATAGTTTGTTAAGTCCGGAATCTACCTGACCAAGTATTTCGGCAGGGCGCAGAAATCCGCTTTTTTCAATTGTTTGTTTTAATAATTCAACTGCAATAACCGACATTAGGGCACCCGGCACCCCATGTCCGGTGCAATCGACCACGGCAATGCATACTTTTGCATCAATTTCTGTTACCCAGTAAAAATCGCCACTCACAATGTCTTTCGGACGATGCATAACAAATGAATAGGGTAAAATGCGTTTTAATGTTGAGTTTGCAGGGAAGAGTGCGCGTTGTATACGCCCTGCATAATGAATGCTTTCTGTAACGTTTTTATGCAACATCATTAACCGATCTTTTTGCCGTGCCACTTGTTTGGCCGAAGCTTCCTTCTCGCGCAATACCTGATTTGTGAGCCGCAACCTCCGTGTACGCGTTTCAATTCCAAACAGGATAGCTACCAGTAAGATTAGAAAGTAAATCGTATATGCCCACCAACGGCTGTACCACGGATTGGGAACATACAGTTCAATTATTGCAATATTACTACTCCATTGCCTGTCGGCATTGGTTCCATTAATTTTAATAGTGTAGTTTCCGGGTTGAAGGTTAGAGAATGAAGCATAATTCTGATGTCCAACGTCAATCCAATTTGAATTGTTGACTTTATAACGGTACTGAATTTTTTCAGGTGCGGTATGATCCAACGAGGTAAAGTAAATGTTTATTAAAAAGTCACTTACTGCGAGGTCGAGCTTTACGCCTGAATACACGGGAACTTCGCGCTTTCCGTGATGATTATAAATCACTGCTCGGGCAACATCTATGTGGGGATTGTATGTACTAAGCTGTACAGAATCTGAATGAAAAAGCACGATGCCTCCCTGACCGCCTAGTGCAATTAAACGATCGTTAGACACAAATGAAGCTCCGATATTAAACTCGTTGCAGGGCAATCCATCTGCTTTATTAAAAAAATTCAAACTACTATCGGCTACCGTGTACCGCACCAAACCATTGCCTGTGCCTATCCATGTGTAAACGTCATCGCTAACAATGCTGTAAATAGTCAACTCGCGCAAAGATGTAAGGTGGTTAAATTGAAGATTTTGCTCAAACGGATCGTCAATAAAGTCAATTCCATTGGATGTTCCCACCCAAAGTCTACCGGAGGGGCTATAATTGATGGCATAAACATCGTTTCCCGAAATGGAGGTTGTATCGTTATAATCAAATAAAAACCGATCCCATAATTGGTTTCGTCTATCGAAGCGGAATAGTCCGTAGCTAGTACCTATGAACAACAAATCGTTCTCAACCCGAGCCATTGTAAACGAGTTTGTAAGACCTGTTTCGCTGTCCATATCGAATGTCCAGTGCTGCATTTCGGCCGTATTGAAATTATATTCATACAATTTGCCCCCATAACTATAGAACATACTCGCATTGCCCACAGGCAAAATATCATAAATTTGTGCTCTAAAAATGCTTAAACGTTCATGTTTTTCGGAAATTAGTTTACCTCCCTTTTTTCGCAATATGGAGAAGCCTTTATCTGTAGCAATAACATACCGACCTGCAATTTTTCGAATATCATAAATATTATCACTTCCAATAAGTTCGGGGTGCTCTCTGACGTTTATATGCCGAACTGTTTTGTTTTGTTTATGGATTAAATTAATCCCATATTCATATGTTCCAACCCAATACCACTCATCATCGATATAAATTGCTGATATCTGATCGTCGCTAAGAAATTGGTTTTCTGCTATTTTTAAGGTTAGCGAATTAAACTTTGGTTGAGATAAGTTTGCTTTCAGAATACCTTTGCCACTCGTACCAACCCACAAATTTTCATTATCGTCGATTTTAGCTGCCGATACAAAATAATGAGGTTGCTCTCCGGTTGTACTTCGAAAACGGTACTGCATAGAAAGTGAATCGTTTTTAATACGAAAAACACCAATATTGCTGACTAACCTAACCTTGCCCTGTTTTTCAAATACACTGAAGGCACCAATTTTACTTTGAAATCCCCTGATTTTCCGAACACTTTCCATTGATGTTACTTTCCACACAAAATGCTCTGAAGTTACATACATGGTTTGCTCGTGCTCAAACACACCGTTCAGACAACCAATATTGGGTGTTGACGAAAAGTCGGCTACTTCGAACGATTCAAAAACTTTATCGAACATCACCAGTTGCTTGCCCACCACGAACCATATGTTATTGCTACTACTTTCGTATAAATTTCGAGGTGTACAGTGCGAGCTATCGTATACCTCGCTTGAAAAGCCAAAAACCCGCATTTGTTCATCCACCGGATTAATACGCACAAGGTAGCTCGGCAATAGAACCCAAACAAAATTCTCACTATCGACTAATAAGGAACGAATATTAATTTGCGGAAATTCTAATTTATTTGACGGCAACCCATAATGAATAAAGCGCTGTGTACGACTTTCATATTTATTGAGGCCGGTACGTGTACCAATCCACAAATTATCTGTAGCATCTTCTGCCATGGAAGTAATAAAGTCAGATGAAATGGAGAATCGGTTATGCAGGTCGTTATTAAAGACCATGAATTGATAGCCGTCGAAACGGTTAAGTCCATTTTGCGTTCCGGCCCACAAGTAACCTTTCGAATCGACGAGCATATCGTTTACTACACTCTGAGATAAGCCATGTTCAACATTCAGCACCTGCACATCAATTTCGCGCTGTGCAGCTACAACTCCCCCAAAAAAGACCAGTATGAATAAAAAAAACGCTTTCATCTTGTGATAAAGATATGAAACAACCCGTTAGAAATTGCAATTATGCGAAAACAATTAAAAAAATTCATTCAAAACAATAAAAACAACAGGTAAAAGCCAATAATCCGCCCTTCAGGATGCGAACTATTAATTTTTAGTATTTTAAAATCGATAACGCATGGAAAGAATAATATTCCTGCCCGGTGCGGGTATTCCGCTGGAATATGGACGATACTGACGGTCAAAAATATTCTCAACTCCGGTACTAATTAACAAACTTGAATTTAGCTGATATTGCACGTTAAAGTTGAAGGTTGCCCAAGCAGGGCTAAATGTTTGTCCGTTGCCATCGAGCGCATATATGTAATCCTTATCCTTTTCAGAAGGCGCCATGTTCGTATGTGTTAGCTTCCCGTTGTACTTCATAGAAAAATCGGCCATAAGTTTCTTCTTTTCAAATGTTACATGGCCGGTTGCAAAAAAGGGAGTTACATGCCGTAATGGTTCGTCCGCGTCATCCCTACCATGAATCCAATTTACCGATGAACGAATTGACAACCCGGCAGTAAGAAATAGTCTGGCATCGGCACTTACTCCGTAAATGGTTGCTCCGCCGGTATTCACATTGGCCTTCACTTGGCTTAGCTCTCCGTTATACATAATGCTATCTTGCCCGTCGATCATAAAATTTCGACGTACAATTGCATCATTTACAAGCGTGTAGAATCCGGTTAGACTCAAATAAGCAACACGTCCAAACTCTTTTTGAATGGAAAGATCTGCATTGTAGGCGTACTCCGGTGATAACCGATTATTTGGAACAATCACAACGCCGGGTTCCGAATCAAACACTTTGGCCACATCGTCGAGGTTTGGTGCACGAAATCCACTACTTAAGTTGGCGGCCAAACGCATCTGGTATTGCGGAATAATTGTAACCAAACCCAGCGAACCGGTGGTGGCTCCGGCATTAATGGAATAGTTCGTTTCAGGTAAATTCATCAGGTTGTTTTGCACACTAGACGATAATAAAACATGCGAGTAACGCACCCCACCGGTTAGGAAAACATTCTGTGTAAAGCTGTGTTTATAGCTTGCGTAAAAAGCCATGGTTTGGAAATGATTCTTACCATCGGGGTATCGTGTTTGTTCAGGCGCAGTAGCAGCGGTGTTTATATTCTTTTGATGGGCCTTACTGTTTATATCATTAAAAACATATTCTACCCCATAAAAAAGCTCTGCTGATTTGCCAACCATTTTATCAAAATCGACATTCAATGAATAAGCATTTACCTGTTCTGTTTGCTCTTTAAGGTCAATACTGTGTAGTTTTCGACTGTGTCTGCTTTCGCGAAAATACTGGTGAGCTGCAATAATCCGTGCCTGATCGAAAAATGCGTTACCGCGTGAATAGGTCAATTGAAAATTATTCATTACCCATTCTTGCGGGCCATAGTACCATTTTGCATATTTAAGTGTGTCAGGAACATTATCCTTATCGTTATATTGAATTAAC
>JAWOEM010000321.1:0-3852 GCA_046482785.1 Salinivirgaceae bacterium | reverse complement strand
CTATGCTTGCTAGTAATCGATAAAACAGTTTAACTTCCCTTCAAGTTGTTTGCTCACACAGAAATTTATATTACATTTATATTGCTAATTGTATAAAATACTATTAGCAATATAAATGTAATATAAATTTCTGTGTGAGCAAACAACTTGAAGGGAAGTTAAACTGTTTTATCGATTACTAGCAAGCATAGCCTGACGAGCCAAGCATTGATCTTTTCATTTTTATCTGCGTTGAAAAATGTTTATAGAACATTGCAATGCGCACATTTTTTATCCTGCTAAAAACGAAAATATCCTCAACTTACGTGTCATCTAACCTGTTTTCCATATCTGTAATTAGTTGTTTTATTCTTTAAATTTTTGCCCGCTCAGTAGAATGCTTTCCAAAGGGTAGACGTCTTTTTTATTATCATACCACCCATTTTTCGCCGTTCATTTTCGTACACTGTTGCTTTTACACTTTACTTAGGTTAAAAAATACCCAACGTTGGGTATTGATTTTTTATTTAGAAGGTTCGAATTTTAAGGAGAACAATTCTTTAACTATGCTAATCTAAAAACATTTACTATGACACGAAAATTATTACTGTTAATGGCAATTCTGTTGGTTGGCCTTATGGGCTGTAACAGATACATTGCCCCACCATTTACGAATGTGGAAAAAATATCGCGGATTAAAGCCGGGATGAAGCTCAAACAAGTTGTAGACATACTTGGGATAGATCCATACAATGTTTACCACATGCAAACCACAGGAACACAGTTGCTTACCTTCAACTATAGGTTGAAGAACAGGAAATTGAAGGTGGAAACTTTCAATCGAGATGAATTTAATAGACGAACAACGAATGAGGAGTCTCAGACAGCAGGCGATTTGCACTATGATAAAGACTATAAAACGTTGTATGTAATTCTTAAGGATGGGGAAATGACTTCGTTTACAACTTCTTACGGTTTTGATGACAGTGAATATCTTATGATTCATCAAAACAATTTGAATCTGATTGGAGAGGAAAATATTAGTCAATACGAAAATTTAGGTGACTCCATCCCCAATGTGGAAATTTACCAGATAATAAACAATAATAAGAGAATTTTACCCGGTAAAGAGGGGCGCTCAACAGAGAGCTCTTTCCTCAAAAAGATTTTTTAATTCATTATAAAAATTTAGAAATATGAAACGAATAATTATAATAATAATGTTTTTCCTATCCGCTACTTCAATGTTTGGACAGTTTACCTACGGTCCGCGTGTAGGGGTTGGAGCAGCCTCTATTCAAGAAGCTGATATGGGGGTTAGCTTTCACATAGGTGCATTTTTAAATGCAGAATTCTATGATCGATTTGGATTGCAGCCCGAAGTATTGTACACAATGAAAACAGGAAGTAGTGAGGAAGACAATGAAACAGGAGGGAAGGATGAAGTAAAGTACAATCACTCCTCGATCGATATTCCTATACTTGTCTTTTTTCCACTTTCCCAACATTTAAGAGTGATGGTAGGGCCTATGCTATCAGATATTTCATCTGCCACACGAGAGGTGAAAGGAGAAAAAGATAACAGTTACACTATAGAAGGTAAAGCAGGTTTTGCAGTTGGTATTGAAACAGATGGCTATTCACCATTACGCGTGGGAATGAGATACCGCAATGCTGAGGCTAGCTCTATAGAAGTAACGGTGTCTTACACGTTAGATTGGTAGTTTTTTTTGGATGGGGTTCTGAATTAATGTTTAGAGTCCCATTCAATTTAATTTTCATATAAAACATTAATTACATGCAGAAAAAATATCTTCTCCTTCTCAATTTGGTTCTTTTCATTTTCCTTGTTTATGATACACCAGTTTATGCTCAGTATAATAGTATTGCACTATTAAATGAATATGAATCGTTTGTTTTGCAACCAAAAAAGAAGTCAAACCAGTATAATGATATTGTAGAGAGTGCAATAAAAGATTATTTTAACGAGGTTGGTATTCCTGCGCCGGTTAGTAAGAACGTTTTAATTTCAGGGAAAGGCGACAATTGTAATGTTTTAACTTGTAAGTATAGTGTTGAGAATATTTCTAACGTATCTGTGGAAATCAAAACAGTTTTGGAATTTATAAATTGCGATTATGAAGTTGTTTATCGACTTGATGATGTAAATACGGCCTATTTCTTTAATAAAAAGAACATCGACAAGAGTGTTAGGAAGGCGATGAAAACAATGGATGGCTACACTTACAATTATACACCAAAAACGGAGGAGGATGAGGGCGTTGAATATGCGTTGAAAAATAATAATCAACCGCGTCCGTATATTTTCAAGCCTTATGCAGACATTGATAAAAATGTACCTTTTAACGACCAAGAATATACGAATCGGTATGCTCTGATTATAGGAAATGAAGATTATAGTTCTCGGCAGCCCGGGCTCGAAAGCGAAATCGATGTGAATTTTGCTCGCAATGATGCAAGTGCATTTAAATTGTATTCTTTAAATATACTCGGCATACCTGAAACGAATGTTATTTTCTTACTCGATGCTACTAGCATTGAAATGCGACAAGCCATTGAGAGAATTAAACTTATAATTAAGACCACGCGCGGTAATGCAGATGTTTTCGTTTACTTTGCCGGCCATGGCCTTCCTGATGACAAAACGAAAGCCCCATATTTAATGCCTGTTGATGTTGGTGGGAAAACTCCTCACTTAGGCGTGAAATTGGAAGATTTCTATGCAGCCCTTAGCAAGTACCCCTCTAAACGAATTACAGTTTTTCTGGATGCATGTTTTTCCGGTGGTGCAAGAAACCAAGGGCTGGTTGCTGCCAGAGGGGTTAAAATAAAACCAAGAAAATCTGTGGTAAATGGCTCACTTATAGTTTTTAGTGCTAGTAGCGGGAATGAAGCTTCACTTCCTTACGATGAAAAAAAGCATGGTTTTTTTACGTATTTTTTGCTGCAAAAATTAAAAGAGACCAAAGGTAGCATAACGTATGGTGAATTGGCTGATTTTTTAAAACAAGAAATCCCCGTCAAGTCTATCTTGTTAAACAATAAAGAACAAACCCCACAGGTCAATATTAGCTCCCAAATTAGCGACCGATGGCGTGAATGGGAAATAAATGAGAAGTGAATTTTTGCAGTTGAGTTTACGTTTTCTGCAAGCGTTCAATGCCTCCGGCATTCTGCCGTTTCATTGTTTACGAAAATATAAAAAACCATGCGGCGCTCTTAATCTATCTTGAAAAGCACATTTTGTAATGTGCTTCCAGGTAGGAGATTGCTGTATTGTTTTTTGCAATTGGGGTCTACTTTTGTTTTAATTCTGTGCCAATTCTGCTTTTTGTTTTTTTATAGACGCGACACTCTTTAACGGAGGGATTACATGTTTATAGAAACGATATGCGTAGATGGAACATGACCCCGGTGCTGGTTGAGCGGAGTCGAAGCAGGGTCGAACAATCTTGCAAAACCGGCAAAACGTACGATTCCGCCGGAATCGGCTCTATTTCCATTGCCCTGTGCTATTAGCGATTTTTTTGTGTTTTGTTGGTATATTGCAACAGAAATAGATTGCGTTTGTACACCGTCTCAAAAAAAACAGTTCGAGATGGGAGTGTCTAGATTTATGATATTTATTATCAGCAAAAACAAATGTCACATCTTTTCTGATGCTTTCGAAATTTTAATGTTTTTTTTGTTATGTTTGTGCCAAAATAGACAAGTGATGAGAAAAATATTCCTTCTTTTTACCATGATTCCCTTAATTATACACGCTCAGGATTGCGATTGCAAGTCAAGCTTTGAGTGGCTCAAAAAGACCTTCGAACAGAATGATGCCGGGTACACTATGGTAATACAGCA
>JAWOEM010000302.1:0-6997 GCA_046482785.1 Salinivirgaceae bacterium | reverse complement strand
GACAGGCACATCCACGTCGATCGGGACAGCTGTAATGATACTCAGGGTCTCATTATATTACCCAGCTCACCTACAGAATTGGGTCTATTGCGCACCTGGAGCATCACGCCAAGTTGGTAGCACAGAAATATTTGCAGCGAGAATTGATTCGCACTTCGGGCGAAATTCAGCGCCGTGCATTTGAAGACTCTACCGATGTTATCGATCTAATCGACTTCTCCGAACAGGAGATGTACAAAGTTGCCGAAGGGAACATTAAAAAGCAGACCAATACCATGGGCAGCGTTATAGAACAGGCGCTGGACGAAATTGAAGCGGCTTCGAAAAATAGCGGCGACCTGAGTGGTATTCCTTCCGGTTTCACCGATTTAGATCGGCTTACAAGTGGTTGGCAGCGGTCCGATCTTATTATTATGGCTGCACGTCCTTCCATGGGAAAAACGGCATTTGTGCTAAACATGGCCAGAAATATGGCCATTGCTAACCATCCGGTGGTGGTGTTCTCGCTCGAAATGTCGTCGGTGCAGCTGGTAAAACGTATGATTTCTACAGAAACCGAAATTCCCCAGGAGAAAATTAAAACGGGTAAATTGGAAGATTGGGAATGGCAGCAGTTGGAAAGTCGGTTGCCGGCTTTGAGCAATGCTCCGCTTTATATTGATGATACGCCGGGTCTGTCGATCTTTGAATTGAGGGCAAAGTGCCGCAGGTTGCATCGCGAAAAGGGGTTGAGTTTAGTTGTAATAGATTACCTTCAATTGATGAATGCCGCCGGACAATCGAGTAGGGAGCAGGAGGTAAGTGTTATTTCCCGTTCGCTAAAATCGCTTGCCAAAGAACTGAATGTGCCGGTTATTGCTCTTTCGCAGCTTAACCGTTCGGTTACTACGCGGCAGGGCGAAAAGAGACCAATGCTTTCTGACCTTCGCGAATCGGGTGCAATTGAGCAGGATGCCGATATTGTGCTTTTTATTCACCGCCCTGAAATGCTGGCAATAGACCAATACGAAGATGGAACTCCAACCGAAGGTATGGCCGATATTATTATTGCCAAACACCGTAATGGTGCCGTTGGAGATGTAAGACTCCGTTTTGAAGGGAAATTTGCCCGATTTGTGGACCTCGATAAAACCGGATTGGCCGATATCGATGGAATTCCGCAAAACGGTGGTACAATAGTGGGTTCAAAAATGAATCAGGATGCAAACGATGCCCCGGCGGGCCATGCTGCCTCTGCCGATATCACACCAAACTATGGTTTCGAAGAAGGTGATACTCCATTTTAGCCCGTAGCGCAATTAATTCCGTGCGAATACCGTAGTTTTTATGCATGCGGCTTGTGAATCTTGAAAGATTGTGACGAATTAATTTGACGTTTTAAACTTGTTCTTTTGCCCTTTAACGTCCTTAAAAATAAATTGAAAACCTTTATTTGCAGCGAGAATTGCTCAATTTGGATTCAAGTTGCTAAAGAACAAAACAACTTCGGTCAAACCACCTGCATATTTTATTTCAATCCCTAAGCAACAGATGTTTGTGTTCGAATATTTCAGTTGCACCTGTAACAAATCAGTCGTTCGTGCGTTAGAAGAACAGAATTGCATTTTACCAAAAAGAATTTTTAAAATAACGTTGCCTAATTATGTCGAAAACAATTAAACTTCTCGTTATACTGCTTGCTCTAACGCTTGCATTGCCGCAAGGCTTAAAAGCTGCTTACTTAATTGTGCCAATGGATGAAGCGCAGAAGAACCATTTGAAGGCCTATGGAATTACCTATTGGACGCTTCAAAATGATGTGTCATCTTGGTGGTTGCTCAATTATAGAGGGGGTAGCTTTTTATTTGCACATCACAAAGAAATTGAAAATGAGTGTATTATCAGAGGGGTGTCGTACGATATTATTTCCGATGCTAAACGTAATGCTATCGTTAACGAAATTTCTCGTCCCGATGTTAATATGGATGTAGTAAAGCTCGATAAAGCTCCCGAAATTGCGGTGTATAGCCCAAAAGATAAATTGCCCTGGGACGATGCCGTTACTCTGGCGCTTACATATGCCGAAATTCCATACGATATAATTTACGACCGAGAAGTACTCGATGGTAAGCTTACAGACTACGATTGGTTACATATGCATCACGAAGATTTTACCGGTCAATATGGGAAATTTTATGCCGCTTATAATCATACGGCGTGGTATCGAAATCAGGTCCGTAGCGAGGAGGAGAAAGCACGGTCGATGGGATTTGAGAAAGTCTCTCAAATGAAACTTGCAGTTGTTCAAACCATAAAAACGTATGTAAATAGTGGTGGCTTTTTGTTTTCGATGTGCAGCGGTACCGATTCGTTCGATATTGCACTGGCTGCCCACAATACCGATATATGTGCTGCTCAGTTCGATGGCGACCCAATGGATCCCGATTTCCCGAGAAAGTTGGACTACTCCAATACACTGGCATTTTTCGATTTTACGCTGGTTCAAAATCCTTATGAATATGAGTTTTCCAATATCGACAGAACTCAGCATAGGAATGTGAGTCAAGATAAAGACTACTTTACACTTTTCGACTTTTCTGCCAAATGGGATCCCGTTCCCACAATGTTGTGCCAGAACCATACCGATATTGTAAAAGGGTTTATGGGGCAAACAACCTCTTACAAACGCGAACTAATAAAACCCGACGTGCTTGTTCTTGGCGAAAATAAAACGCTGAAAGAAGCCCGATATATTCATGGAACGCAAGGTAAAGGGTTTTGGACTTTTTATGGAGGGCACGATCCGGAAGATTATCGACACTTTGTGGGAGATCCGCCCACCGATTTGAATTTGCACCCAAATTCGCCGGGGTACAGGCTTATTTTGAATAACGTACTGTTTCCTGCGGCTAAAAAGAAAAAGCTAAAAACCTAATTAGTCTCAGCAAGAAAACTGCCTGTTTTTGGGTGTGCCTAGTAATAAAACTTCAAGAACAAGGCTTGACCATTTTGAAAATCAAGGAGTTTACTTTCGTAAGTGACTGTTTTCAAAATGGTCATAACGCAGTTATTGGAGTTTTATTACAGGCACTAATTAGTTAAAACTTGCGAATACGATCCATTTCGCGCTTCATATCTTTTTCTTTTATCGAATGGCGCTTGTCGTGTGTTTTTTTACCCCGAGCCAGTGCTATTTTCATCTTAGCCCATCCGTTTTCGTTTATAAACAGACGGGTAGGGATAATAGTAAAACCGCGTTCTTTTAGTTTGCGCTGCAATTTTCGCAACTCTTTTTTGTTTAAGAGTAATTTGCGTTCCCTGCGTGTTTCATGATTGAACCGATTTCCATATCCATACTCCGAAATATGCATGTTCTTCACCCATAGTTCATTGCGGCCAAAGTAGCAGTATGCTTCACCAATGGAGGCTTTCCCCATTCGTATCGATTTTATTTCGGTGCCGGTAAGTTGCAGTCCGGCTACAAATGTTTCAATAAATTCGTATTCGTATGATGCTTTCTTATTACGTATGTTGATATTCATAATTCTCGTTTTAGATTCGTTGCGAAGTCTGCAATTGTGTGCAAAAATAGAAAAATGTAACTGTTATTCTCCAAATTTTTTGGGATTCAATTTTATTTTTAATGACTGGTTTCTGCTATAAAAATGGCTCTTGAAATGTTTTGTCCGTTACGAAAATAGAAAGTTCCATAATCGTACCGCACCTCCAGATATTCCGATGCTATGCGGTTTTCAATTAAAATAACGCGTTTTATTTTTTTTCCGGGTAAGTCGAAATACTCTATTGTTTTGCCTTCCGGGTATTCCTTTGCAAGGCCGTTAAGGAATGTTTTATCTCGTTTTACCTCTGTATAATTGGGAAATTCTTTGTCGTTTTCGGTGCTCTTTTTATTAGGGAAAAGAATTTTGTCTATTTTCTCTACTTGAATTTGCGGGTAGGGTTTATTCGGAAACATCTGTAAAGCCTTTAAATACACTAACCGAGCGGCACTGAGCGAATTTGCCGCAAAGTACCTGTCGCCCAAATTGATGTATTCTTTGTACTTTTTACTTTTTTCGTTTTCCCCCTGCTTTTTGGCAATTTGACTTTGAAGATACCTGATTTGTTTTATGGCATACGTGTCGCCGGGCTGTATGCTCAGTGCTTTGTTGTAAAAATCGATTGCTTTAGGGTAGTTTGCCTGACTTACATACTGGTCGGCTGCCGACAAAAATTCGCGGTACTTTTGTAGCCGAATATAGGATGGGTCAAACTGGGGCTTCAGTTCATCAATCTTGTCAATCATATATCTTGCGTAAGCACTTTTACTGAAAATATTTTGTGCCAATTCAAAATGCACTTTCGCTTGTGAGAACTTGTGGTGCCTAAAAAGCGAATCGCCACTGTTGAGTAAATTAATGTACTTCTGATATTTGTTAACAGATTTTTTTAGTTGTTTATCTATTTTCTGAATTTGCTCTTGAGCATATTCATTTGTTCGATCGAGTATTGTGCTTTTTCTGTAGGCGTTAAGCGCCTGAATGAGTTCGTTTTTTTGAAGCAGAATGTCAGCTTTACTTATGGATGCATTGTAGTATGTCGATCGTTTGTTGTTGTAGTCTTCCAGTAGCTTATTTATTTTTTCGTGCATTAGCCGGGTATATTCAATATTGTGGTCAAATTCGCCATAGTTTTTACTATAGCTTATTTTCCCAACCGGCTCATTATCTAAAAAGCTAAAATCGATTCCGGGAATATTGGGGAAAAGATCGACCACAAATTGAAACGACCAAGTCCCTAATTCATTCTCACGAACATGCGTGTCGAAGTCTATAAATTTCGACACATAAAATTCCCGACTAAATTTTATTTTATATGATCGGTTAAGTTCTAAGATAAACCTAAAATTCCCTGTTATGTTAGTCTGATTTACTTTAAGAAGTGTATTGTTTGCGTATATCTCAATGTGCGTGTGATCTAATGGGCGAATACCATCTTTAACGATTCCATTTACCTCAACATAGCCCAACGATTCTTGCGCATTTAGTTTTTGTCCTAAACAGCTTAGTATTATCAATAATATTGTTAGTATTTTTATAGGCATGTGCCGGGGTTTAAGCAAATTTCGTGCTAACCCATAAAAGTACGAAATTACATCAGAATCCTAAATATCACAGGTACTTATTTTTCTGTTAAATTATCGCGATGGTTTTGAATATGATTTGTTTTTGTAATTTTGGGCTTGCTAAAGGAATGGGTAACTGTACCGAGGTGTTTGTTCACATATTCCAAACTATCGTTTCTATTTGTTGGAAACTGGTAGTTGTGGCCACATTTGGGTTTGTTTTTTTGTAATTATTGATAAATGAAATCGATTGTAAAGTATTTTTTGTTTTTGGCATTGTTAGTGGTTGCAGACAGTGTTTTTTCGCAAGTCATAAATATTGAGGAGCAGCGCAAAACTGCCAAGGGAAGCTTTTATGGAAATGTTGATCTTTCGTTTGAGCACGAACGCAGTAAAAGCATTATTTGGAAAACCAGTAACCGCAGCAACCTATATTTTCGGTACAAGAAAAGTCTTGTTATGTCGTTTACTAATTGGACCTTTTCAAATGCCGGAGGCGAGAAGCTCCAACATGAAGGATATCAGCACTTGCGCTATAATTTGTTTGTCGATACCATTGTTATTCCCGAAGTTTTTGGCCAATACCAGTTTAACGATATCCGATACATCGACTATAGGGCTTTGGCCGGGGCTGGTGTAAGACTAAACCTTTTTTCGAACGATACCGCAAAATGGTATTTGGGAACTTCTGTAATGTATGAAGAGCGCCAGTTTACCTACGATAGTGTGGGGCAATACAACTGGCGCATGAATTTATATATGAACCTCGATTGGAATATTACGCCAACCATTAATTTGTCGGGAATCATCTATTTTCAGCCATCATTGCATGATTTTTACGATCAGAATATTTCTATGGAAGGGCGTTTTCGCGTCCATCTTATTAAGCAGTTAAGCTTAATGGTTACTGCCGAATTGGCGTACGAAAGCAATCCGCCAGTAGGCATAAACGAATATTATTCCAAGTTGAAGAGTGGTTTGTACTATAATTTTTGACAAACCCAATTAAGTTTGATCCGGAGAATGGAAGGTCTCAAACAGTTTCTTTTCTCTGTTTATAAATGTTTTGAGGTTTGTCGGTTTTTTTCCTGTTAGGTTTTCGTAAAAATCAGATATTGCAGGTTCTTTCTGAAATCTTGGTAAATAGTGAAGCAAAATCATAACCATAATCATTCCTTTATCCATGCCTTCTCTTCTTTTTATCCAATAAAATTTGAACGGGTTAACATCTCGAAATTGAATGGGGTTCTCAATGTGCTTATTTATTAGCGAAGTTACAATGCCAAAACTTATGTTTTCCAATCCGGTTATTTCAATGGCTCGGTTTTTATAGTTTTCAAACCGATCGAGCAAAATTGCTGCTGCTTCGCCAATATTTTTAATGTCGACCCAGTTAAATTTCGCATCTCCCGCGGGTAAAATAATCGCTCTTTTAAGTCGAATGTCATTTATCAATGTTGTGGTCAGGTTTTGCATAAAGTAGCTGGGGCGCAGAAAAATATAATCCAACCCATTCTCACGTATCAATTTTTCAATTTTGTGATGTGGAATTACTTTGCTTTTTTCGGCTCCCTGAACCGATAGGAAAACGATTTTGGTGATATTACTTTTCTTAATCGTAGAAATCAAAGGGCTAAAATAACCGTCGATATCTGATATGTGCGGAGGCCTTAAAAGAAATACTATATCGATGCCATTCAGTGCACTATCAAATGTTTCGGAATTTTCGAAATCGAAATGAATAAAATTTAGTTTGGGATAACTGATAAATTTAGTTTTTGCATGATCTATATTTCTCACCCCTGCAATTATCCTGTTGGAATTTTCAATTTTATAGAGGAAATGGATTACTTCAGCCCCAATATTTCCGGTTGCTCCGGTTAAAAGTATGTT
>JAWOEM010000264.1:0-4051 GCA_046482785.1 Salinivirgaceae bacterium | reverse complement strand
CTCATCATTATAAGGCCAATGTGCACCGAATACTGTTTATAAAGACTACCATAATATCGCCTCTATATTTCACTACGCTCAATAAACACGAGGCTTGTAATATTTCGAAAAGCACCGTTAGGTGCGATATTTTGGTAGAGATTGCTTGATAACGTAATAAAGGAGCGCCGTTAGGTGCGGTATTATTTGCGAAAATTCAGTTAATGATTAATACTTATTTGTCAGATTTAAGTGAGATGCATAAAACAGTGGTCAATTTTTTAAAAACAAATATGGATGATAAAAAAAATATGTGTAGGTTTGAACTGTGGTAAGCCATGCAGGTATTTACGTGCTTAACAGGGCTGTAAGAATTAAATAAAAAAGAAAAATTACCATTATGGAGATAATAAATATAGGCGAGGAGAACTCCGTTTTTAATCAGTTTATCTACGAAATTAGAGATCATAAAATTCAGGTAGATAGCATGCGCTTTCGAACAAACATGAAACGAATTGGCGCAGTTATGGCCTACGAAATTAGTAAACGACTTACCTACAACTCTACAGAAGTTATAACTCCGCTTGGCACCACGCAAAGTCCGGTTATTGCCGACAAGCTTGTTTTGGCCACCATTTTACGTGCCGGCTTACCTATGCACGATGGAATGCTACAGGTTTTTGATCATGCAGAAAATGCCTTTGTATCGGCATCGCGTAAGTACGAAACCGGAGATAAGTTCCATATTGAATTCGAACACTTTTCAGGCCCCGGGCTGGAGAATAAAGTATTGCTTCTGGCCGATCCTATGCTCGCCACCGGAGCAAGTATGGAGTTGGCATACCAAGCGCTGCTAAAAAATGGAGAACCTGCCCATACACATATTTTAACGGCTATAGCCTCAAAAGAGGGAGTCGATTTTATTGCCGATAAATTGGCTGAACATAAAGTAACGCTGTGGGTTGGCGCTGTAGATGATGAATTGACATCTAAAGCTTATATTGTTCCCGGGTTAGGCGATGCAGGCGATTTGGCTTACGGCAGTAAAACGGATTAACTAATCCGGCTGTATATTGCAACCAGAATGAAGATGCCTAAATAGTGTACCTGATGTACATTCAGGCAATTATTCATTAGTGTACAGGCAATTCCACAAAAAATGTAGTTCCTTTATTGGGTACAGATTCAAACCAAATGGAGCCCCCAAGTAGCTCCACAAACGATTTTGTAATGCTTAGCCCTAATCCTGCTCCGCCGTGGTTACGGGTATAGCCCGTTTCGGCTTGTATGAAACGGTCGAAAATTTTGGGTTGTAGCTTTTCGTCGATTCCAATGCCTGTATCGGCCACCGAGATTTGTACTTGCCCATTGCTCTGATGACTACGGATATCGATTCGCCCTTGGTTCGTATACTTAACTGCATTGCTCAGTAAATTGTTAATAATCTGAGTCAGCTTGGTTGAATCGGTTCTAAGTGTATCCCTAACATCTGTATCTACCGACAATTCAATGCCTTTCTTTCTGGCAGCAGCTTTGTGCAATTTCACCGTATTATCGATTATTTTCCCAAGGTTCACATCATCATATCGAACAGTCATTTGGTTGGTTTCAATTTTCGATATGTCTAACACATCATTGACGATATTAAGCAACTGTTTTCCGCAGGATTGAATTAATTCGCGGTACCGTTGCTGTTTCTCTACAGTCAGATTGGGCTTTTGGAGCATTTCTGCAAAACCGACAATTCCATTCATGGGCGTCCTTATTTCGTGACTCATGTTGGCCAAAAATGCCGATTTCAATTTATCTGACTCTTCGGCATGCTCTTTGGCTCGCTCAAGTTCCTCGTTATTTTGCGTAAGCTCTTCATTAAGCGACTCGTACTCGTGATTTGCCTGACGCAACTCTAAAGTGCGCTTACTCACTTCGCGCCGAAGTGTTGTGGTCCAGACCAATACAATAAGAAACAGAACAATTCCCACACCAATAATCCAGTAAATTCGGTTGTACAACCGCTTCATCGCTTGCTGCTTATCATCGTACACGCCCAGGTGTTTGTTATGAATTTGCCGATATTCGCCCGACACCTTGATTGCCTGCAGTGCCTCAGAAAGTGTTGCCAGTAAAGCATGATTCCCGTCTTGAACGGCAATGCTATTCTCTGAATAGAATAGCGCTTCCCGACCTGCCTGCAAGTTCCAGTCTTTGTTTTTTAAAAGATTGGTTGCGGTAAAACGGCTGACAAGTGCATAATCGGCAATTTTTCTTGAAACCATTTCCAATGCCACTTCCTGTGAGGCCACTGTTTTCAACTCTTCCTTAAAGCCATTGCGGAGCAAAAACTGGTGGTTAATATCCTCCTCCTGAACAACAATGTTTTTCCCTTTTAAATCATCTAGGTCAGTGGGCAACTCAGTGTCTTTTCTACACATGACAACTTGCCCCAGAAAAGCTGAGGGCGAAGAGAAATCATACAACATATCGCGCTCGTGCGAATAATGCATCCCCTGAATAATATCTATTTCGCCATTGGCCAATTCATGGCAGACACTACTCCACAGCCCTAATTCAATACGAATATCGAGGCCTGCTTCGCGTGCAACAGCTTTTATGAGTTCCACATTAAACCCGGCCGGGTTGCCATCTTCATCGATGTACTCCATGGGCGGATAACTGGCATCGCCACCAACAATCAAAGTCTTCTTTCGCAAAGCAATGTCTTTGGTGGTCGATAGCCATTTATTCTCCAGTCGTCTTTGAGTTCCATTGTCTAAAACAACAGTTAAGCCAATCTCAAGTTGTTCAAGCAAATGTGCATTGCCCTTTTGTACGGCAAATGAAAACTGACGGGTAAAATCGTTCAGCGTATTGCTAATGGTAAGGGTGCTGAGGTTATGCTCTTCAATAAGCTGATGCGCCAACAGTTTTTGCATCACCACGGCATCGCATTCGCCTGACGCCAATAGCTTAAGTGCTGTAATATAGGTATCTGTGGTTTTCACTACTGGTTTTGCGGGGTGCTCTAACAAATACGTATGTGCATTATCGCCTTCCATAACTATAATACACTCACCTTGCAGCTGCTCAATGGTTTTTATGTGCTTGTTAGCTTTGTTAACTACTATGCAGCCTGAAAGATGCAAGTACGGACTTGTGAAATCGAATACCCTGGCACGCTCCTTGTTTTGACCAACAAGAGGCAGCGCATCGATTTCCCCTTCGGCAAGTGCTTCTTTTAATTCCTTCCATATGCCTGTTTTAAACTCTACCTGTAAATTTACTGCATTTGCGGCAGCACGAAAAAGCTCTACAGAATACCCTGTGGCGTGCCCTAACGAGTCGGTAAAGCTATAAGGAGGGTAGCTTATCTCTGCTCCAACCACTATTTTTTGTGGATGCGATTGTGCTGATTTGCTCTGAAAAGCAACCAACATAAAAATTATAAGTGCAAAAATTCCGAAATACCTCATAATGCAGTGTTTTATATTTTGATAAGATAAGTAAAAAGTGTACTTATCAACTTCTTACTCTCAATTGGTTTGGTTAAAAAATTGTTGCATCCGGCAGCCAGCGCCTCGTTTATTTCGGTGGCCATGGCGTAAGCACTTTGAGCTATTACCGGCAGGTCTGGTCGCAACGCCTTAATTTTCCGTGTAGCTTCAAGCCCGTTCATAACCGGCATTTTTATGTCCATTAGCACCAAGCTAATTTCCGCATGCTCTTTCACCATTTCAACAGCCTCGGCGCCATTTTTCGCGTGAAGCAATTCGAGCTTCAAGTCCCTGAGTTCTTCCTGCATCAATGCAAAATTAATGTCCTCATCTTCCGCTATCAGTATTGTGGGATTATCAGTCTTTTCTATGCCTTTGCAAACTTCCTCCTCTTTGGTATTTTCACCTGAGGGTTTCACCTGAAGCATTTGATACGGATGATTGAATTCAAAGATGGTTCCGTTGCCCGGGCTCGATTGTATGGTAATGCTTCCTCCCATCAATTCAATATATGATTTACAAATGGCTAGCCCCAGTCCGGTGCCATTATTCTCGTATTTATTGGCACCTACTTGCGAAAA
>JAWOEM010000185.1:0-2813 GCA_046482785.1 Salinivirgaceae bacterium | reverse complement strand
CCAAACCACTCACAAAGCTTTGTCCGTGTGTTCCAAGGCCTGTTACAGTTACTGTGGGAACAGATATCTCTATTTGAGGGAGTTTAAAACACATAACCTAATACTTTTTCGATTTTGCAATTGGGTAATTGATTTTGTAATTCGTGAAAATCAACACTATTTGTCTCTTGTTCGTTTATACAAAGTGTTTCTAAATTTGGAATATCGCTTAACTTCCTGTAGTCCATTACCTGTGGGTGATAGATATAAAGTTCCTTTAATTTCTTGCAATGAGCCAAGGCAATAAAGTTTTTAATATCGTTACCATAAATATTTAACTTTTCAAGTTGCTGTAAGTGTGCAAGGGGTGCAAGATCTGTAATACAGTTATTTTCAATATTTAGTCTTTTTAAGTTTCGGCAATGTACTAAAGCACTAATATCCTCTACGTTATTATTTTGCAGATTTAATTCTTGGAGCTTTTTCAACTGAGCTAAAGGTGTAATATCTTCAATTTTGTTTGACCAAAGGCATAGTTTTTTTAGGTTGGGGAAAACCTCAATACCGTCTAAAGCACGAAGGTTTGATTCGAATAAGTCTAAATTTTGGACGAACCAATATTGGTTTGATACTTTAATCTGACATATTCTATTTCGTTCAAGGATGGCTAATCCCAAGTTGGGATCACTAAACAGAGATTGAAATTTATTTGTATTCTTTAGTTTTAGCATATTTTATCGTTATTGTGCTACGAAATTACAATAGCACTACGTCAAAACGCGACGTATTAATCATATTTTTTAAGTGTACGTTGCAGTTTTTCTGTAACCCTTCGGCCTTCGACGTATTGCAGCGGCTGTGATTTGGCCACATCTTTGCTGCAAAATTCATTTTATGTCACAGGTAAGATTTGCAGAAAAAGCGCAGCATATGTTCGATATTGTGAAACGGTGCCAAAGCAGCGGCCAACGCAAGAAAGACTTTTGTAATGAACAGAATATCCCGCTGTCCAGGTATTATTACTGGCAGAAGAAGTATTACGAACAGTTTCAGGCAGAAGATTGTGGATTTGTTGCAGTAGGTACTCATACTGCCGATAAAACAGAAGGTGAAATGAAAATTAGCCTGCCCAATGGTGTCAGTATTCAAGTTCCGCTAGATACTTCACCTATAATTATCAAACAACTGCTGACACTAACCTAAAGTTATTATGTTCAGTCTTTCGTCGACTTCGCGTTTTTTTCTGTACAAGGGCGCTACAGATATGCGGAAAAGTTTTGACGGGTTGTGTGGGATCGTACATGGCCAGTTGCATCGCAATCCCATGTCGGGCGATGTTTTTATTTTCATCAACCGCCGTCGCGATAAAATAAAACTGCTGCAATGGGAACAAGGTGGCTTTGTTTTGTATTACAAGCGTATTGAATCCGGCACCATCGAAATTCCACCATTGGAAACCAGTCAGAAATCCCTTCAAATAAAGTGGACAGACCTTGTTATGATGATCGAAGGCATTTCACTGAAACACATCAAAAAAAGGAAGCGTTTTTTTCTTGAAAAAAGTGGCTAAATCCCTTGTAAACGCTAGGTTTTATCGTGTTGTTTTTGTATATTTGCATTGTGCAAAACAAAGGTAACATACAGGAAAAAACTATCACTATTCCGGCTGCAGAATATCAGTCATTGTTAGGTAAAAGTCAGGATTTAGAAATTAAAGTAGCACAGCTTCAGCATCAATATGAACAGTTAAAACGAATGATTTTTGGCTCAAAAAGTGAGCGCTTTATAGCAGAAGAAGATAACAACCAATTAAAATTTGATTTTGGTGAAACCATAGAAGAAAAGCCCGTTGAAGAGAAGCCGACAGAAGAAGTTACCTACAAGCGCAAAAAGAAATCAAAAGGCAAACAGCCTGTACGCGTGCCATTGCCACCGCATTTGCCTCGCGAAAAACATATATTGGAACCTACTGATAAAAAGGAAGGCGATCGGAAAATAGGAGAAACAATCACAGAAATACTTGAATACCAAGAGGCAAAACTGTATGTGAAATCCTACCACCGCCCCAAATATGCCACCCCGGGCAAAGATGGTGTTAAGGTTGCTGAATTGCCTTCCCTGCCCATTCCACGTGGCAATGCAGGCCCCGGCCTGTTAGCCTATCTGACTATTAGTAAGTTCATCGATCATTTACCATTTTACAGGCAAAGGCAAATACTCAAACGTTATGGCCTGGAGATAGCAGAAAGCACTATCAATGATTGGTTTTCAGCAACATGCCAGTTATTGGAGCCATTATATGGCAGGTTGCATCACTCGGTGTTGGGTACTGATTACCTGATGGCCGATGAAACGCCTATTTCAGTGCTTACCGCTACCAAACCAGGCTCTACGCATAAAGGTTATCACTGGGTATATTACTCACCGCTACACAAGCTTGTTTATTTCGATTACCGGAAAGGACGTGGCCGGGACGGCCCTGAAGAAATTCTAAAAAATTATACCGGGGCCCTGCAAACAGATGGTTACATAGCATACGATTCATTCGGAGAAGAAGAGGATATTATCTTATTGGCTTGCATGGCTCATGCAAGGCGTAAGTTTGAGCAAGCACAGGATAACGATCCGAAGCGGGCAAGCTATGTGCTTAAACAAATACAACACCTTTACAACATCGAACGCACAGCGCGGGAACAGGAAATATCATTTGCAAAGCGCAAAGAACTTCGCCAGAAAGAGTCGCTACCTATATTGAATGAGTTGCATAATTACCTGAAAACACAATTGCGCGAGGTATTACCCAAGAGTGCAATGGGTGGTGCCATAGCATATAC
>JAWOEM010000184.1:0-2929 GCA_046482785.1 Salinivirgaceae bacterium | reverse complement strand
GGGCTTGATTGGTATGAATATAGCAACATGGTTGGTAATTATTAACCAAAACCCCTAAAACCATGAAACCCTTTTATTCTAAATTATTGTTTGCACTGTTTTTAATGGTGCTTGTTGTTCGAGGTAGTGCCTCCGACAATCCCGGAATTATTACAGGAAAAGTTATTGAACACAATACTGATTATCCTGTGGCTTTTGCACATATTGCATTGTGCGAAGTCGGATCGCAATCTGTATTTAAAGGAATTACCACAGATGAAAACGGCTTTTTTACCCTCAGTAGTGTTCCTTTTAATACTTACAAACTGGAAGTGTCTTATCTGGGCTACCAAAAAACAACGTTGCTTGTGCAAATAGACCAAAAGCACAATCCACTAAATGTTGGCGTGGTACCGCTCAATGCCAAATCGGAAAAACTCGATGAGGTTACCATTACGGAGGAACGCCTGAAAGGTACGCAGGAAATCGATCGTACGGTTTATACCATTAACGATAAAATTCAAAGTGTATCGCAAGATGGCCTCGACGTGCTGAAACATATTCCCGGTGTGAGTGTCGATTTTCAGGAAAATGTAACCGTAGAGGGATCAGGAAATATTCTTTACCTTGTCGATGGTATTGCCCGCGATAAAGATTTTGTAGCTCAACTGAACCCGGACAACATCAATAAAATTGAAGTTATTTCAAACCCCGGCGTGGAGTACGATGCCGATGTGAGTGCAGTCATCAATATAATCTTAAAAAAGAGAAGTACAGGTGGTTCCGGTGGCTTTACAATTACAGGTGGCGACCCGAACAAATTTACGGGCAAACAAACTGCCAATATCGAATATGGAAATGAACATATTCGATTGTTTGGATCCAATTGGCTGCATTATCAGCAGTATAAAGCGTATACAGAAAAATCAATTCACGATGAGACCGGATCTGTTCCCCATGAAGTAATGCAGATAGGAAGTGGTATGGCACAGTGGCTCCGAAATAACTCAAGCTATGGAATCGACTATTTTATCAATGAGAAAAATACACTCAATCTTTATGGAAACTATTATCATGTTTCTAACCGACGCAACGATTTTAGTTTACATAGCCTTGAATATCAGAATCAATTGCCGGTAAATGAATTTGAATTACTCGAAAATTCGATCCGCAAAGGCCAGGGGGCGTATAACTCACTATTTTTCCGCCATGATTTTGATCAGTCTCATCAGCTAACCAGTCAGGCCAATTACTATTATTACACCTCTACCACAAACAATAAATTTGAATACGATCACATGCTCCTCGATGCAAATCCCACTACACTGAGTTCTATGAGAAAAGAAAGTGGAGACAACATCAGAAACATGATTGAGTGGAAAAATGACTATGTACGACCCATTGGAAACACCAAACTGAAAATAGGCTATTGGAGTTACTACCAATATATCGATAACAATTTTAGCGTGGGCGCCACTCCAGCCACGCAGTTTATCTTTGACGAATTTAGACAAGAAGCCTACGCAAGTCTTGCCGGAGCTTTAGGTGATTTTCAATATAGCGGAGGATTACGAACGGTTTTCTCGAAAAGTACCATCGATGAGGTAGCCACCAATCAGTATACGGAAATATTACCTCAGGTAAACTTAATGTATACCATCAAGAAAGGGCAATCGGTAAAATTAAACGGAGGACGCCGCATTGTACGACCAAACATGAATCAACTAAGTCCTTTTCAGTCTCAGCCCGACAGCCTGACGATAAACAAAGGGAACCCCAATCTCGATCCGGAAATTATTAACAGAGCAGAGTTGGAGTACGCCCTAAATATAAACTCCAACTATCTGGCTCCCAAATTATTTTATGAATACAGTGATAATGTAATTCAACAAAAATCCATTCGAGCAGATAATGGAACTCTTATTACCCAACCTGAAAATATTGGTAAAGTACTGGAATATGGGCTACTGTTTTCTGCTTCGGTTAACATTACAAAATGGCTTAAAGTGAATGGAACAACCGGAATATACAATATCGTATTGACAGATTCGGACGAACACAAGCAAGAAAAAGTAAGTGGCTTGCTTAATACTTCCACGATTATTTCGCCATGGAAAGAACGAAAGATAAACTTCTCAGCCATTGTGCAGTATCAAGGCCCCCGACTAAGGTATAAGAGCGAAATTACACGCGATTGGCTCTTCTTGTTGGCAATGGATGCGGCGTTGGGCGATAACTTTAAAATATCGATGTACGGCAATCCTATGGCTCAGAAGTATAAATATCATGCTTCCACTTATAAGGATAAAGATTATCGTGTTTATAACGAAGCACGTGTAGATGTTAGCTATTTATTCATGGCAGGCATAACGTATAAATTTAATTGGGGCGCGAAACCCAAAAAGCTACAACGTTCAACCGATTATGATAGTGACGGGGGCGGCGGACTTATGTAGTATTCGTCAATAAACTCCATTTTCTGCATTTCGGCATGCTCAATGTATCACGTTACACTTACTCAGAACCGCATCACTTACACCAGTAAACTCAACGGTTCTGAGTTTCGCAAGCCTTGAAAATGAAGTTTATTCACTGAACACCCCGACTTTATAGACATGCTCTATGTAGCCTTTGCAAAAATACTTCCAAAAACAACGGGCGCTACTGACACTACGCAGTGATTGATCTCTAAATTCCGCGACAATTTCGCTTGAAGGCTTCGAAATTGTTGCGGAATTTTAAAATTAAAAGTAGTCTAGGAATGCCTTTGTGCAAAATAAAATTTATTACTTTTGATTATCTTTGCGGTTGTGCAAATTGCGACTGTAATGTATTTTGCATGAGCGCTTTGCATTTAGGTAATGTAATTGCTGTTGCTAAATTATGAAACGTAAAACTAAATCATAAAATTAAATATTAAGGAGGTATTATGTCATTAAATAAATTAAAT
>JAWOEM010000099.1:0-4238 GCA_046482785.1 Salinivirgaceae bacterium | reverse complement strand
TTTTCGCATTCTCCATAAGTCTATCATGCTCCAATGTAGCTGTCTCTATTTTTCGGAGCAACTGCTTACAATGGTAATCTGCAACCCGCACCTGTTCTTTCAGGTCTCTGATTTTTGGCAAATTACGTTTTTGTATATTTTCTAGCTCTTTGGAAAACAAGGTGGTGGCCGCTTGCAAATCAGTTTGACATTGCTCAATAAATTTGCTCAATCGCTCCAGCTCAAAGTTATAATCGTCGATGGTTTTTACGTTGCGCTCAACTTCATCGAGATTAACACGAACGCCATAAATGGTTTCCGATGCGTTCTGTAATTTGGGCGACAAACCGGCGGTAAAAAGCAGTGCATCATCAATTACTTTCCCAACAGTATGCTCCCATCCGGGTTTATTCTCGTTGAGCCAACCATATAGTGAATCTTTGCTTTTTTGAATTTTATCCTGAATTTCGGCTTTTTCTTTTTCTGCCTGCTTCTGTTTTACTTGTATTGCTTCGGTTTTAATCTCATTGTTTCGTGCAGCATCTACTTTTTCGTATTTCCACTTATTTTGTAACGACTCAATTTGTTGATTATAGCTCTGTATATTGTTCTGTTCCTCCTTAATTTTCAAGTCAGATTCATTAATCGTAGCCTTCACTTCGCGAATTTCATCGGCATAAAACCCGGTGTGTTTCAATGTAAGTTTCTCTTTCTCCAATTTATGAATATTATCTGTATCGAGCCCGAGTTGCTCCTCCTGATCGGCTATGGAAATTGCATGTTCGTTTTCAAGTGTTTTAAATAACTTCTCGTACTTTGCATTCAGATTGGCTATAAATTTTGCCTCATATTTTTGTATTTCAACTTTCTGTGCATCTTTCTGGTTGATAAACTTAGTAAGTAGCGCATCTTTTTCTTTTAACAATGCATCGTACTTGCCGGCAATACTGCTGTACTGTTGAGTTAATAAAGATCGTTCTGCTTGTAACGATTCCAATTCTGCCCGCTTATCGTCATTAGCAGCAACACGCATCAGGAGCTCTTCAATATTTAGTTTTGCGTAGTGCATCTTTTGTTTTGCGGCATCTTTTAGTTTCCCGTTCAGTTGGCTTATGCTTTCGTTAATTTTCCCGATACGCTTATTGTGAAGCTCCTTTTCGTAATTCCGCTTTTGTATTTCTGCTTCAAGGTTTACATTCAATTGCCCGCGCTTCTCATTTATTTGCGGTTTTTCTTTACCGATAAGCTCTAACCTGAACTGAAGTTGACCAACAAGTTCGATTTGCTCACGGTCCAAATGCCTGATGGCAGAAAGCATTTGAATTGCATCGCGCGCTTGTTTTTGCACCGAGGGAAACCGAAATTGTTTAATATCATTCAACTCCGCCTCAAAGCCCTTCAAATGATGATTATATTGATCCAAATCGATGGCAATTTCCTCTTCCTCCATTGAAGAAATAATGGTTTGTTTTATCTCATTTGCATCGAGCTTGGTGTTTAAAAAAACATTTTGAATGGTTCTGTAAATATTTTTATACTGCTTGGCCTCGAGCAGCGAGTATTTTTTGAACTCTTTTTTTGCTAAATAGTTCCCATACAAAATATCGCGATATTGATCGTAGCTATTAACCAAAGAGGAGACATTGACCCGATGCTTGTCGAGGTTTTCACGTATGGCATCCCAATTATTATAAGCATTTCCGGCGTCACTTATGAATAATTCGTGTTTATAGCTTGTATCGATAAACCGAAAACACACCCGGTTTTGCGCCCTGAAGGCAACTACACAATAGGCACCTGTTTCCCTTACCACTTCATAAACAATGTATGAATCGGCATATTTGAGATAAAAATCGACAAAACTTTTTACGGTTGGGCCATGGGGAATGCCCAGTTTTCGGGAATCCGCGTTATAGAAAAACAAGATTGCTCTCAAAACGGTACTCTTCCCTACTCCTTGTGTACCAATGAAATGAATATTTCCATCAAGCTGCACTTCTGCATGTGGAATGGTGGCACTATTGATAAAGACAATTTTATTCAGGTATCTCATTGCGAACTTCTTCTGTAAGATTGATACTCAATATTAGTGTTTCCAAGTAACTGAACGATGCCAGTACTTTATACGAATCGGAAATTTCGTTTTCCAACTCCACAAACCCATCGCTGCGTAACCTCTCTACTAACTTCTTTATTCCATCCAGCTCATTGTCTGTTTGTGTATATTTTCGTAAAGCTTTAAGCTTACTTTTCAGGGTGGCATTTACTTTTAATTGGACTGATATTTCCTGAGGTTCGAACCGATAGCCCGATCCAAACGAAGAATCGTAACTTTTAAAAAAATCGACAATATCGATCCATCGAAATGCTGTTTCGAGTTTTCTGCTAATATCAGCCTTTTGCTCTTGGCGGGTAAAATAAAAATACTCGTCTCCCTGCGTAAGCAAAAAGTTAATCTGTGCAAAGAACGTGGCTAGCTCATCAAAATGCTCTTCAATATAGCTATACAGCCGCTGCAAATGAGGTTTCGAACTATTTGAACAAATAAATCCTCCTTTGCTTAAATGTTCAAAAATATCTTGTTTTAAATTGTGTGTTGCCATGGTTACTCAAATAATTGGTACATGATTAGGATTTATTATTGTGGATAAACAACAGAAAATTCGGTTCCATTATGTTCTATAAATTCATCGGTAAACCGAAACTCACTCTCGTACAACGAAATAAGCTGACAGTAATACATCACCATTTCTTCAAAACCCACATCTTTCGGATAAGCGTAGTGAATGACAAAATCGAGCAAATGGTAGCCGGAAGCGGAAAAGCTATTTTTCATTTTTTCTAAATCGACAAATATGGCCGCTTCTTGGGTATCGTTCATAAACTCCTCGTCAATTATACCGGCCAATGGTATTTTTTGCTTTACTGCACTTCTATTTTTCCGATTCAGTTTTTTAATAAGCTCGTAAACAGCATCGTCTTGCAAAATATCTAATCCCAATTTCACCGGAAAAACGGGTCTGTTTTCAAAAGCAAGTGGGTTCATATTGCGCAACTGATGCACAATGTCGGACTTATTTTCCAATTCGAACTGATCTTTCAAATACTTGACCTGCCTAATTTTTTCGCTTACTTTACTCTGATGTTTCACCTGGTTAAGGAAATCAATTATTTGCTTTTCAGTTTCAATGAGGTTATGCCTCGATTCCTGCAGCTGAATTCTAAGCTCTGTGGTAATGCGGTTCAGTTCATCATCTTTTGCAGTGGCAAAAAAGGTTCGTTCATCTTCGGTAATTAATTGTCCGGCAAGCTGAATCAGCTGTTTAATATCAACCCTGCGCTGATCGTAATTCTCAAGTTTCTTAATCTTAATTTTATAGTTTGGCTCTGTTTTAAAGGCATCATCAATATTGCGATTAAGATCGACAATATTTCTCAAACAAATTAGCCCCACCTTACGCAGCGACGTCTTTACAATTTTGAGGTACTTATACTTTCGGTGCTCACTATCTTCCGAAAGGTAATAATCGATATTTTCTTTAAGCCGGGTAAGGTGCTCGTGAATTAACGATATGTTTATCTCCTCATTTACATCCAGAATTTGTTCGAAAAACGCAAGCAACTGATCGTCAATTTCTAAATACCGACCATTTTTTACAATCACCCCTTTATCCATAAGCGCATGCACCTTGCCCTCATCGATTAACTCCACAGCCTGATCGTAACGATAATCGAACGACTTACGCTTTCCAAACATTTCGCTTAGAAGCTCCTTCCCAAGCACTAAGGCGTTAAGTAACTCTTTTATAGAATGAAATGCATACATCTATTTTAACTTATGATTCCTGAATTGAGTACTGCACCAAAATAGGAAAGAAATTCAGGGTATAAAAATTTTGCGCACTTATTTTACCATTCAGCGGCCTTGATACATCTCAACCGTAATAATATTGCGAAAATCGATTCAGACTAGTGTCTACTTTAACAGATTAAACAGGGGTTTGATTTTTTGTCTTTTTTTGCCCCGCCCCTAAAGGGTGAAAGCCGAAAAATCAACCCGTAGCCCTTTAGGGGCAATGGCAAACCGGGTTGATTTTGGCAATTTCTTTATAATGTGTCAAAGTAGAATTAATGGTTATCATTCTTCGTGTTCATTAGTGTAATTCGTGGATTTTTTCTCGCAGAGTTGCGCGGAGTGTTTTTCATTCTGTATCATGATTACAATTTACAACTTTACATGTACATTTTAAATTGTACAA
>JAWOEM010000375.1:0-3043 GCA_046482785.1 Salinivirgaceae bacterium | reverse complement strand
GTGTTACGGGTGTTTGTAACCCGTAAGTTTATGGGGTAGAATCAGTATATAATATTTTTTTGCGGTGACTTCAAGATGGAAATAAATAACTTATAAGCTGGCTAAACCATTTTATAAGTCGCTAACATGATAGTTGTTTAGGTACACCATTTTTCGAATATATTGAGGCATTTTAAAATAGTATACGATACTACTTCGTTTTAAATTGCCTCACCCCGCTAGAATTTATAAGAGGTAGTTTAATCAGCTAAAACTTAAAGGAACTGAGTGAAATATAAACTCTTGAGTAACTTCTAAACCAGGAAAACTTCAACTTGGAGATATTATATAGATGTTATTTTTAAAACAAGGTCAAAAATATAAGACTAATCTAGGGATTAAAGTAGTTGTTATTTTATTAGTAGCTCATGCTTTTGAGCATATTTATGCTAGTGGTTTGCCAGCACTATTCCCTTTGATTAGACAGGAATTTAATCTAACTTTTACACAGATAGCTTTTTTAGCGACAGCACGATAGCTGGTTAGGGGGTTAATGCAGTTACCAGCAGGATATTTATCTGATAAAACGGGGAATTCAAAAGTTTTCATATATGGGTTTTTGGGTGTAGCTATTGCAACTTTATTAACTGGTCTGTCTCCGGTGTACTATTTGATAGTATTTTTTCAATTTATTTCAGGCATTTTAAGTAGTAGCTTTCACCCTAGCACTTTTGCTTTATTATTAAATCATACATCTGAAAAAATTGCAGGTAAAGTGTTATCACTTCATAGCTTAGGTGGAAACATTGGTAATGCAATAGTTTTTTTATTATCTGGACTTTTTGCTTCTTATTTCGGATGGAGGGTTACACTAATTATATGGGCTGTTCCAGGCTTTTTGATAGCTTACTATTTCTTGAAAACATTTAAAAGAGTTGCGAATAAAAAAACAAAAATAAAATACAACTTACAAGAACCAAATAGAACCTCTATTAAAAAAAATACTGCTCGTGAAAATATGACAAAACATATGATTTTTATTACTCTTATTAGCATATTGGTTGGTATTTTTGCAAGGGTGCTACCTATATTTCTTCCACTTTATTTTATTGAATTGTATACTGATTCAATTGCATTATCAGGCATTTTAACTTCTCTTTATTTTTTTGCTGGTTTTCCTGGTGTATTGTTTGGAGGTTTTATTGCCGATAAATATAATAAATTAGATATAATTATTTTTTCTTCTGGCTTAATTGGTATTTTTCTTTTTATTATTGCTAAAATAGAAATGTCACTTAATTATCTAGTGGTTTTGATTGTTTTCATTGGGTTCATTAAGTCAATGTTTGCACCAGCAAAAAATACTTTAGCAGGTTTGGTTTTATTTGAAAAGAATCGAGGTTTTGTATTTGGTTTGATCTTCGGTGGAGGTTTTACTGGTGCAACCATTGGTACTTTAGTATATGGGTACCTCTCAGATCTATATGGCTTACAAAACGCTTTAATGTTTTTTGGAATTGTTTCACTAATGTTAACAATTGTCTGTTTTGTTTATAAACTATTTTATGGCGATCATGGTATAAAAAAAGAAAATCAGCAAAATTTATGAGAATTGTTTAAATTGGTTACCTATTAGTATTATGTTGGGTACTTGAATAAAAAGCTATAAGTATTTTTAAATAAACAGTAGTGGTTGCTAATAAAAAAGAAACTATAATGAAGGAATAGGAAAAATATTATTTTTTTGAGCAACAATTTACACAGAAAATTCAGAGTTACATTGAGGTGGTCATGCTCGAAATATCTATCTTGTGACCGAACAAAATCCATTTATTAATGAAATTAATTTGTTTAAGTGAGTATAATAGAGTTAATCTGCTGACTCGGAACGCAAGAAATCTGAGGTTCAATTTATTACTGAGGCAACTTAAGGAGGAACCAAATGCACACAATAACATTAATCAAAGGTGACGGAATCGGGCCGGAAATAACAGCAGCGACCCTTAAAGTTATCGAAGCGTCAGGAGTTGATATAAAATGGGAGGAGGTCATCGCTGGTTTAGAGGCCATTCAGGAATTTAGCAACCCCCTGCCCGAGGCGGTAATTGCCTCGCTGAGAAAAAACGGCGTTGGCCTGAAAGGGCCATTGACCACACCGATCGGATCCGGTTTTCGCAGTGTAAATGTTGCTCTTCGCATGGAACTGGACCTTTTTGCCAACCTGCGCCCGTCAAAAAGCATTCCCGGCGTAGCTTCTCCATATAAAGACATTGATCTGGTCGTTGTCAGGGAAAACACAGAAGGCCTCTATTCCGGAGTTGAGCATATGGTCGGCAAAGATGCCGCCGAAAGTATTAAGATTATAACCCGCCGGGCATCGGAAAGGATCGTCCGTTTTGCTTTCGAATATGCGCAGGATAACAAGCGCCGTAAAGTAACAGCAGTACACAAAGCCAATATTTTAAAGCTTAGCGACGGACTCTTCCTCGAAACCGCCCGCCAGGTGGCGGGGCAATTCCCGCAGATAGAATTTGAAGACCGCATTGTCGACAACATGGCCATGCAGCTGGTTTTAAATCCACACCTATACGATGTAATGGTTATGCCCAACCTGTACGGCGATATCCTCTCCGATCTCTGTGCCGGCCTGGTCGGCGGCCTGGGCCTGGTTCCCGGCGTCAATATCGGTGAAACAGTTATTCTCTTTGAGCCAGTTCATGGTAGTGTTCCGGAATACGCGGGCAAAAATTGGGCTAACCCCACCGCAATGATTTTATCCGCCGTCCTGATGCTCGATCATATCGGGGAAAAAGAAGCCGCCCGTCGTATCGAAAATGCCCTGGCCGAACAGATCAAAGCGGGCCGGGATGTAATCGCCGACCTCGGAGGCACCGCAGGTACCAAAGAAATGGCTGCAGCCCTGGCAGAGCGAATTAAGGCTTCTTAGGGGGCATGCAAAAATAGCAAAGGAGTATTTGTAATGCAGGTTGCTGCGATATCAATGGCCGGTTTAAGGATGAACAGCATAGAAAATTACCGTTCTGATTTATCGGTTTTAATCAAA
>JAWOEM010000548.1:0-2892 GCA_046482785.1 Salinivirgaceae bacterium | reverse complement strand
CCACAAAACGCCCGAAATGATGCCAGCGGCATCAAACGTTTATAGAACATGGCGATGGAAACGAAAACGATTCCGGCGGAATCGAAAAAATCATAAAAGTACTTTTTTTCGATATTACTCACCAACATTTACAAATTCAACAAGTTTAGCATTAAGCTCGCCGGGGTTCTCCAAAAAAGCGCAATGGCCGGCATCGGGGATGTAATGTATTTTGTTTTCCCAGATTTCAATTCTCTGATTTTTAATGTAACTGTCATTTACCAATTCATCTTTTCTGCCGTGAAGCACAGCAATAGGTGCTTTTGTACTTTTTAGTATTTCCACTTCGTCTTCGGTTAGCTGCGTGGCGATGCTCTGGCCAATCATGGGCCGTACCATTGGGTCTGATTGTTGGATTTGCTGCTTTACACTATCAAGGGCGTCCTTCTGATGTGTAAATGCGCTTGCCAACATCGTAATCTCATCATCGGATAATTCACCTTTAAAGGCCAATCCCATGGCCGGATTTGCAAAAAATGCCTGATCCATTCTCGGAGGCATAGTTAGTGGTGGTGTGCCCATAAGGGCTATTCCATCAATAATAACTCCATTGTTTTGTAATGCTTTCATCAAATGAATAGCGATATGGCCGCCCAACGAATGACCTACAAGCACAATATGTTTCAGGCTTAACTCTTTGACAAGCTGTTGAAGCATATCAATAAAGCTTAAAACGCCGTAATCTTTTTCCGGATTTTCGCTTTTGGCTGAAGCTCCGTGCCCGGGCAAATCGGGGGCAACCAACCGGTACTGGTTCAATTCAGCATCATTAAATTGTGCATGAAAAAGACCACCGCTTAACGAGTTGCCGTGAATAAATAAAAGCGAGCGTTTGGATGTGTTTTCATTGTCGGAATAATGAATTTCCAATCCGTTAATCGTAATTGTTTTTGTTTCCATAGTTTGCTTTTTTTACCAAAGGTAAAAAGAACCATGGTAAATTGCAATAATAACATAACAACCAAAATCCGGAAGAAGAAATAGTAAAACCTTCTGTATTCTCACGTATTAACTACGTTGAGTTCGTCAGGCTAAACCTGACTCGGTTCGACTAAGCAAATCATTCTGCTTGATCTCATAACTTCACCCAAACAGGTAATTTCCAAAGTCGGGGTTAACCCAAATTCCGAATGATGAAACTTTTACTCAGCCTAACCTGCCCGATAAACGGATAAATGAACCAAATTTCACCAATCTAAAGCTGCCCTAAAAGCTTTGCGCTTAAATGTAAGCAATGAAATAATGCCGGTGAAAATAGCCATATCGGCAATATTGAAAACGGGTCGGAAAAATATTACATGTCGCATGGGCCAAACGGGAAACCAATCGGGAAGGTGAAAATTCAGCAGTTCGATATAAAACATATCAACAACTGAACCTTGCATAAATGAGGCATACCCCTGCCCCGGTGGAACAAGTTGAGCATATTGACCAAAGCTATCGGTGAAGATTAACCCGTAAAATGCACTATCAATCATATTTCCTAAGGCCCCGGCAAATAAGAGTGCCAATACACTTGCCAGCAAATAATCGTTGTGCTTTCGAACCACATGCACCATAAATATTCCAATGCCCGAAATGGCAATTATTCGAATTAGGTTAAGAAGGTGTTTTCCGTAATTTCCGGCAAATTCGAACCCGAATGCCATGCCTCGATTTTCGGCAAAATGCAGATACAACCAGTTTGAAATTATAGGGAATTCCTGCTCAAGCATCATATGGGTTTTCACCCAAATTTTCAGATACTGATCGGCACATAAAACGAAAAATATGAGTATAAATGGTAGTGCTTTTTTCATTTACAACGCGGCATGTTGGTCAGCAACTAAAAAAAGGAGCAAGCCAAATGGGTTGCTCCTTTTCTGTGGCTTTTATACGATTATTGATTTCGTTTTGCATCAATACTTAGCGTTGCATGCGGTACGGCACGCAAGCGCTCTTTGGCAATGAGCTTACCGGTTTCGCGGCACACGCCGTAAGTTTTATTCTCAATACGAATAAGCGCAGCCTCCAGGTGCTGAATAAATTTCTGTTGGCGTTGCGCCAATTTACCGGTTTCTTCGCGCGAAAGCACTGAGGCTCCTTCTTCCAACACCTTAAACGTGGGCGACGTATCTTGAATGTCGTTCCCATCGGTATGTGCCAATGTGGCTCTAAGTGCTTCGTAGTCTTTCTTTGCTTTATTGAGTTTTTCAAGAACTAGTGCCTTAAACTCTTGTAACTCTTCGTCTGAATAGCGTTTTTTATCTGTCATAAGTCCTCCATTTTTTTGGGGTAAAATACAACGCGACCTGTTTTATTGTCGCCATTTCTATTTATACCGATACATTGCTCTTTTGTTCACTTATCGGGTTAAATTTTTTCAATAAAGATAGTTGTTTTGATATCCTCATCCAATTCTACCTCTTGTCCCTTATTCTCGGGTATCGTTTCCGAAAGTGTTACACTATTAGCAAGTGTCTGTGCTGCAATGTATTCCGAATAGTCTTTTACCGCATCATTAATTAAATTGTGCGGCTCAATATACAGATTTATTTTATCTGTAACATCAAAACCTTCCGTTTTTCGCATGTTTTGTATTCGATTAACAAATTCGCGAGCAATACCTTCACGTTTAAGCTCTTCTGTAATAGTTACATCGAGTGCTACAGTAAGTCTATCGTCGTTGGCCACCAACCAACCCGGAATATCTTCCG
This sequence comes from Salinivirgaceae bacterium, assembly GCA_046482785.1. Taxonomy (GTDB): domain Bacteria; phylum Bacteroidota; class Bacteroidia; order Bacteroidales; family Salinivirgaceae; genus Salinivirga. The sequence goes on along the minus strand of JAWOEM010000548.1, from coordinate 157 downwards.
ACGAAATTTCCACGTCGGTTAGCTCAATTGTTAGTTTTTCGCCGTTGGCTTCAATTGCATAACTTCCGTCATTTTCGAATTGGGCAATTGCATCTTGGTTCATTTGATTAATGGCGGCTGCAATTGCTTTCATTTGCTTGCCGTATTTAGGCCCGAG
>JAWOEM010000540.1:0-4426 GCA_046482785.1 Salinivirgaceae bacterium | reverse complement strand
CGAAAAGGACTGTGCTGCGAGTATATTGCATATCACCGTAATAAAGGTGAATTGCCGGCTTGCTATTTTTCTGCAGAAGCGGAAAAAACTTACGATCGAAGTTTCAAGCATTACTTGGCTAATCAATAGACCAACGTATTCCATATGACTAATTGCATTTAGTAGCTTCAATTTCGGTCTGTTTTCAGGTGTAATAAAATCCCATTTCGTCGATATAACTCCAAGCCTGTGCAGGAACAAAATGTTGTATGTTTTTTCCCTGACCAATTGCGTTACGAATAAAACTCGATGAAATGTCCATTATTGGAGCTTCGACCCATGTAATACCATCAAATTTTGGGCACTCCTCCTTACTAAATCCGGGTCGCGGATACACATATAGAGAATACTTCGCAAGAATTTGTTTATAGTTTTTCCATTTATGGAAATAAAATAAGTTGTCGGCTCCTACAATAATGGCGAACTTGCGTGCCGGAAATTTTTCGGCCAAATATGTTAATGTATCGATCGTATATGATGGCTGCGGAAGTCGAAACTCAATATCAGACGCACGAAAGCGCACATCTGTTCCAATGGCTCTTTGCACTAACTCTAACCGATCAAAGTTATTAAGCAGCGACGCTTTTTTCTTAAAGGGCGATTGTGGCGAAACCACAAACCACAATTCTTCCAAATCGGTATATTCTACAATATAATTTGCAATGGCCAAATGCCCAATATGAATTGGGTTAAACGACCCGAAATACAAACCGGTAGTTTTTTCAATTTCTGTACTCATAAAAACTGCTTTACAGCGGCAACCAATTTTTCTTGAGCCTCGTTCAAATTATCGTTAAGAATAGTAATATCGAATTGTGAGGCATAGCCCAGCTCCTCTTGCGCTTTCCCCAGCCTATTTTCAATATCTTGTAAGGAATCGGTTCCCCGGTTTTCCAGTCTGTTCTTCAATTCGGCAAGCGACGGTGGCTGAATAAATACAGACAGCGCCTCGTCTCCATACATTTTCTTAATATTCAGTCCGCCAATTACATCAACATCGAAAACAACGGTAAATCCTTGTTTTTTAATACGTTCGACTTCTGACTTTAAAGTACCATAGTACCGCCCCTCATATACCTCTTCCCACTCAACAAATGCTTTTTCGGCAATTTTTTGTTGAAAGTCGTCTGTTTCCAGAAAGTAGTAATCTACTCCATTTTTTTCAGCGCCACGAGGCGCCCGGTTAGTGGCCGAAACAGAAAACGCCAATTTGGGGATTTTGGTCATTAAATATTTTACAAGCGTCGACTTGCCACTGCCCGAGGGAGCCGATATAATAAGTAATTTCCCTCCATCCATAATTATAAAATATTGAGTGCCTGTTCTTTTATTTTTTCTAATTGATCTTTCATTTGAACCACAACCTTTTGCATTACGGCGTCATTGGCTTTAGCTCCGAGCGTATTGATTTCGCGACCAATTTCCTGGCCAATAAAGCCTAACTTTTTTCCATTGGCTTCATCTTCGTCCATTGTTTTAAGAAAATACTCACAATGGTTACCCAGCCGCACCATTTCTTCATTAATATCTAATTTATCGAGAAAATGGATCAGCTCTTGTTCAAAGCGGTTTTCATCTACCTTGTCGGGATCAATAAATTCGTCGAGTTTGGTTCGAACCCGATCACTAATAGACTGAATACGAAGCTTTTCGATAGGTTTAATTTGTTCAAGTAATTGTTGTATTGCTTCTATTCGTTGTCTAAAATCCATATACATCCCCTTTCCTTCCTCTTCGCGGTATTGCTGGCATGAGTCAACTACGGTATTAATCAACTCTTCAATTTTAGTCCACTCAGATTCGTCGAGTTCTTCGTGTGTAGCCGACAGCACATCGGGCAAACGCATTATTCCCGCATGAGCTTCACCGGGCATTTCAACACCCAAATTGTCGTACACCGTTTTTAACTGGTTGTAATATGCTTTGTACACAGGCTCATTAATACTTGTGTTGGTATTTTCACTCACTACTTCCACATACATCGAAAAGTCTATTTTGCCTCGCATAAGCTTTTTTGCAAGTAAATTTCGGATGTACAATTCTTTTTCGCGATAATAATTGGGCACCCGCACGCTTAAATCAAACTGCTTGCTGTTCAGTGCTTTTATTTCGATGGTAACTTTTTTTCCGGGAATATCGTCTACAACACGCCCGTATCCGGTCATTGATTTTAACATATGTATATAAATTTGCCGACAAATATACCTTTTTTAGCCTTTGGTTATACTTTGTAAGCCTAAGAAAACAATATCACCAAAAATTCTTCGAGCATGTTGGACATAAAAGTTGTCAAATCATAAAAAGGCAAATCCCGCAAATTTTTTGATCTAAGTTCGATCAAAAATTTGCGGGATTAAGGTATAAAACAACTAATCGCCTCAATCTATCAGATTCTATTAATCATTAAAGCTCAAGTCGATAAACTTAGAATTAAGCAACCGTGCAGCAGCCATGTACGATGGTTTAAAACACAACGGTGTGTTTATGGCATATTTTTTCTCCCCCTTGTCGTCAACATTATCTCCCAAATCGTAAACCGTCATATCCGAAGTCGTTCCAACAAACTTAATACTTGGATCCACGGGAGTTAAGTCATGATAATCGACGTCGAGCATACCAAAATCGACAATTCCTTTGTAAGTGGTCCGATACAAGTCCTCTTCTTTAAATCCGGCTGTATGGCCGATATTGGCTTCGCTAATTACGCCGTCAGGCACAATGCCTTTTTCTTCCAATTCAATGATATTGGCATAAAAATTAAAGGTGTCTGTCGATAATTCCAGAAATTGCTCATTATCATACGGGCTTGTACCAAAAAATACGGCTTCGCCAATTCGGAAATGATTGATTTCGGGTGGCACACTCCCTTGTTCGAGCAAGGGCAATGTAATTGAGCTTCCTCCCGAAATCAGGTTTATTTTTTTATCGAACTTCAGTTCAATGAGTTTTTTGTACAACGATAATTGCAATAACTTATCGTATGTTGGCTCTACTCCGTACATACAGCCAAGGTTTGACCCCAACCCAATAACCTCTATGTTGGACATTTCGAACACTCGTTTGTAGAAATTAACAAGGTTATCGCGTTCAATGCCTTCCCGCAACTCGCCCATTTCTACCATCAAAATAATTTCGTGTACTTTATTTTGCTTTTTTGCTGCATCGTTCAGGGCTGCAATTGTATTGTAGGAAGAGTTAAGCGAAATATCGGCGTACTTTACAATATCATCTGCGTACACTCTGGCGGGTGGTTTAATGTATATGGTACGCATTTGCGGATGCACCGACTTTAGGTTTTTCAAACTCGTTAGTCGAGAATCGCCAACAGAGTGAAGGTTTTTGATGACATCCGGCGTAAGCAATTCCCGCAGAAAATCCTGATCTCCGGAGAAAACCTTTGTCACCAGACTCCACTGAACATTATGTTTATTGAAATAATCTGTGAGTGTTTGAATATTTTTCTTTATCTCACTCACTTTAATATTTAATCGTGCCATATTATTATTCTGAAAAAAGGCTACACCATGCTTCATTATTGCATTTTGGCGTAGCCATTTTAGTTTATGTCTAAAAATTCATCAGCCTTGTTATCACTCGGAAATATTAATAATCTAACAACTAGTATGATTATCAATCCGTAATGGGCAACTCCGAATTAGTCGTTTTCGTAACGCATTTCTGCGTATTTCGAAATAAAGCCAAGACGCTCATAAAGCCTTTTGGCCGGATTATCGTACTCCACGTGCAATTTCACTTTTCCTTTAGCTTGCTTGAACGACTCTTTTACAATTTGTCCACCAAAACCTTTTCCACGGTAAGAAGCATCAACTGCTACATAAACGAGAATATTTTCGGGTATATACCCTGACATACCGGTATTGTTCATTATCAAACCGCCAACGAGCTTTCCTTCGTAATAAGCAGCGAGAACAAATCCACCTTCAGATGGGTTATCGGAAAATGCATAATCGATACATTTATTAATATCCTTCTTCGGGTCGCCAAAACGATCTAAATGTGTAAACATGAAATCGACAAACTCATCGCGACTTGTTTTTTTAAATTCGTCTTCTTTGGTAATTTTAATAATCTCTAACATAAAGTACAATTTTTAAAATTTATGCTAAAATAGCATTTTAATTTGATATATCCAAATATAAAAACAATCTATGCAAAGAACAAATTGGCCATAATAGCCTAATAATAAACATATAAAATTAACTCGAAAAACGTATAAGCAGTAAACCCTAGTTCACGGTAATTCTTAGAACAAAAGCAATGTATTTTTGTTGATTGGTTTAAACATTTATAAATCAAAACGTTGTGCAATCCAAATAAGAACAGCCTCGCCGAGTGTCTACAAATCAACACAGAAGCACTGCTTGAC
>JAWOEM010000529.1:0-7597 GCA_046482785.1 Salinivirgaceae bacterium | reverse complement strand
GAGTATTACCTATATTAAAATGGGTCAACTTTTCAGTACTATAGGCGATTTCGATGCAGCCATTGCTTATTTTCAAAGTGCATGGGAACTCATGGTCGAAATAGATATATACGAATGGCGTGCAGAAGTGCTCGATTTGCTAGCGCAAACGCATGCTAAAAAAAATAATTTTAGAAAAGCGTACAAATATCAACGAATGTATAGCGAGGCGAAAGATACACTTGCTTTGCGCGAAAGCAGAGAAAAGTTACAGAAGCTTGAAATTCAGTTTAATGAGAAACAACAGGCACAACGTATTGAGATTCTTGAAAAACAGCAAGAACTGGATAATGCCAAACTTCAAAAATCTCGTTCTACAAGAAATTTGCTTTTCTTAATCATTGCACTTGTAATTTTAACTGTTGTGCTAGTTTATTTAAAGTATCGGCAGAAACTTATGTTAAACAGGACTTTACAAGAACAAAACGAGGCAATTAAGAAAAAAAATGACGAAATTAGTACTCAGTCTAATATCCTACAAGAGGTGAATACGCTATTGGTACAAAAGAATGAAGTTATAGAAAAGCAAAAAAGCGACTTAGAAGAATACAACAAAACCAAAGACCGTTTCTTTTCTATAATTGGACACGATTTGCGCTCGCCCATTGCCTCCATGTACAGCACTGTGGCGTTGATGAAAATTAAACAAATGTCGCAGGACAAACAACAGGAGTTACTCGCATTTGTACAAAATAGTTTGAAGGCCACACTCGAGTTACTTGAAAACCTGATGCTTTGGGCAAAAAGCCAGGAACAGGGTCTTGAAATGAAAAAAGTAGATGCATCAATAAATTCGATTATCCGAAATACCTTAAAAGCAGTGGAGGGTGTTGCTAAAGCAAAAAATGTGCACCTAAGTTTTATAGCCGAGGATGAATATACTGCTACGATAGATCAGAACATGATTGGAACTGTTTTGCGTAATTTGCTAACCAATGCAATTAAGTTTTCCCACGAAGGTGGAAACGTCGAAGTTTCTGTAAAACCCCAAAATGATCGATTGCGTATTTCAGTCTCAGATGAGGGCGTAGGTATGAATCAGAAAACCATTGAGCAAGTGCTTAGCGGAAAAGGCAATTACTCTACACGCGGCACACGCAAGGAGCGTGGTGCGGGCTTGGGGCTTGTTTTGGTTCAGAATTTCATCGAAAAACACGGCGGTGCGTTGGCTGTTGAGAGTGAAGTAGGCAAAGGCAGTGTATTTTCCTTTTGTGTTCCTTTAAAATAGTGGTTCTACTACCATTTTTGTGGGTAAAGACTTAAGCCACCATGAAAAAACAATATAGCACTTCTAAAATATTCAAAGATTCTATACCTTATACCAACTAATACGACCTCTTTAATTTTACCGTTTAACCGTTCTTCCAGTGGATTATAAGTTTTGTTATTTATAGCGCCTAGGACACTTTTTTAAGGTAATAAAAACTACACTTTTAATTTCCGCTAAATTAGGCCTTCCACTAAATTCGTAGTAGAACCAAAATAGTAATTTGAATTGTCAATTTATGACATATCGGGTAAACAAAGGTTTGCATTCGTTTTTTTGCATTCCGTATTGAATCAAAAATTATGGCAGATTTTTATACATAAAACGTGGCGATGAATAGCGCTGTAGCGTCAGTTGTGTTATTCAAACAGAGCATTTAGGCATAAAAAAGGCTGCCCTTTTGGACAGCCTCTTTTTACTAAAAAATTTCTTAACGAACCACTCTTCCGGTTCGAGTATCAATAAAATTCCATTCTACCCATGGACCATCGTGGTTATCCCAAAGGTGAATATTTGAACCATTGTTTGATGACCGACCTGCCAAACAAATTAACCTTCCTGACTTGTGAAAGATTTTGTATGAGCCATTATTCTGTTTCTTGAAATAGAACTTTTGAGCATCGGAACCATTTTTTCCCCACACATGGATATTTTGTCCGTTTTTACTGTGATTACTCTTTAGATCAACACAGTAATGGTTGGAGTTATCTACAAAAATACGATAGTAACGGTCTCCGGGAATTTGTTCAATACGGTATTTCCTGTCCGGGCCATTGTCGATGTTCCAGGATTGTATGTTCATACCATTTTTGTACGAGGTTGGTCCTCCGGGAATATCCCAGTACCCGCCTTTATTACGGCCAACATTGTTGCCACTTTGAATCCAAAATACTCTTCCTGTTGGAACAGCATCTCCAACAACATTGGCAATTGGGTTTGAAATTCTATTGGATCCCGGTTTTATGGCTTTTCCTTTGTTTGAACTACTACTACCGCTAGATCCTTGAGCTGCACTGTCTATCGCCAAGGCTGCCACCAAAGCAATTACGATAAAAATTGTTTTTTTCATGGGTGTTTGTTTTAAATTAAATAATATTTCTTTTTGCATTAAGTTGTTTATGCAAGTACAATTTGAAAAATAAAATGAAAAAACAATTCAATTAAGCGTAAAAAAGTTTGCCATTTATAAGAAAACAGGTCTTTTTACGGAGTCACGCAATGCTTAGAGCCTATTGAAGCCTGAAACGATAGGTGATTGTGCCTACCTGATAGGCATCGGCATTGCTGTCGGTGTTGAATTTTGCTTTCCGAGCCGCGTCCAGCGCAGCTTTAATCAAATTCTGGCTGGTAGTTGTCGATCCTTTTGCCTGATAGCTGGCCGATGTAATATTCCCATTTCGGTCTACGGTTACCCGCACTACCACTGTGCCCGATTCGTTGGCAGTGTACGTGGGTTTTGGTAATTTTCCTCCTTGTGGTGAGCGGCCTTTTAGTGAGAACCCAATTCCTTTGTCGCCAAGGCCTTTGCCTTCGCCATAATTATTTGCGTTTGGATCGCCTTCAGGGTCTCCCTGATTGCCGGTGCCGCCTTTGTCGCCATCCGATTGAGAATCGCTATCGTTTTTCCCTCCTTGTGAGAAGGCGTTTTTTGTGAGTTCCTCAATTTTTTTGCGTTCAGCTTCTTCTTGGCGTCTCTTCTCTTCCAACTCGCGTCGTTTCCGTTCAGCTTCCTCGCGTTCCCGCTGCTTTTGAAGTTCTTCTTCCCGTTCTTTCCGTTCTTTCTTTTTTTGTTCCTCCATGGCAGCAGCTTCCTCAAAGTCTTGTGTCATAACCTCATCTTCTGTTGGTTGCTCTTCCTCGGGTGGTGGTGTGGCAGGCGTTTCTTCTGCTGCAACCGGCTCGGGTGTGGGTTGTACGCTGGTTTCAACCACTCCACTGCCGGCATCGTCGTAGCCAAGGTTTACTAATATTCCTTCTTCTTCGGGAAGGGGGAGAGGAATTGAAAATCCGAAAAATATAAGCAATAAAAGCACAATTCCTGAGAAGCTAAATGTGCTCCAGAAAGCAATACGTTTATTTTTTTTTCGGTTTTCGATCATTATTGAGAAAAATATTTCGGTTGATGTTAAATCAATTTATTCTGAAAAACTGAAATGTAGATAACCAATTTTGGAATATCTATTATAGAATCTTATCGCCCTTTGGTAGCCAAAATGAGTTTATACTTATTTCGTTTGGCGATGTTCATCACTTTTACCACGTGTTCAATTGCTACACGTTTGTCGGCGTGCAACGAAATTGTGGGGGGCTCTGCAGAAGCACCGGCGGGGCCAAGTTCACTTTGTAGTTTGCGCTCGAGCATACTAAAGGGTACTTCTTGTGTTCCTACCGCGTAACGTAAGTCGTGAGTTATACTTACCGAAACCAATGGTTTATTTGCCCGGGTTTGGTTCTTGCTTTGGGGAAGAAGTAGCTTTAAGGCATTGGGCGAAATGAGCGTGCTCGTCACCATAAAAAATATAAGGAGCAAGAACACAATATCAGTCATGGACGACATGCTGAACCCTGCATTAATTTTACTTCGTCGTTTAATAGCCATAGTTATTAGTTTGCCGGTTCGTTTAATAAATCCATAAACTCGGTGGTGCGCGCTTCAAGGCCAAAAATTACTTTTTCGACACGCGCCACTAAGATATTGTAGGCAAAGTAGGCCAAAATACCAACAATTAGTCCGGCTACAGTGGTGACCATTGCGGTGTAAATACCATTTGATAGTAATGTAATATCAATATTGTTGCCGGCGCTTGCCATATCGTAAAAAGCTTTAATCATACCCATTACCGTACCCAGAAAACCAATCATTGGAGCTCCTCCGGCAGTTGTAGCCAATGTGGGTAACCCTTTTTCGAGTTTGGCTGCTTCAAGATTGGCAATGTTCTCAACAGCTGCATTAATATCGTTTAGGGGGCGGCCAATACGACTGATGCCTTTTTCAATCATTCGTGCTGTAATGGTGTTTGTCGATTGACAGAGGCTGTGGGCTGCATCAATTTTTCCGTCGTGGATGTAGTCTTTAATTCTGTTCATAAAAGTCGGATCTTCTTTGGAGGCATCGCGCAAAGCGAAAAACCGTTCGAAAAAGATGTATACCGACAAAATGAGCAGTACAACTATTGGTATCATGATAATTCCACCTTTAATTGCCATGTCGAAAAAAGATAGCGACAGTTCGCTTTCGGCTCCCGTTGCAGCATTCTGTGCTGTATCGGCCATTTGATTTACCTGTAACAAAATTCCGGTCATATTTTTCTATTTTACGCAGTTTAAACGTTCAGGGCACGAAATTATTATAAATTTTTCATTCTCCACAGCTATTGTGCCAAATTTTGTAGTTGCAATGGGGTGTCTTTTGATCAAATAATTCATTCTTCAAGTCATTCAAGACTTTGTGGAATTTAGTTGTAGCATGGGTGAATATAATGTATTTATTGGAGTTTTATTAATCGTGCAGTGTTAATCGTCATATAACTCATTATTTAGCAGTGTTCTGTAGGATTTACGTACAATAAGCTTGCCCCTTTGCGTGAGATGTGCCACGTAAATGTTCCAAATCGATAAAAAGAACTCCTTTTTTGAAAATGCGTACGTTGTATCTTTTAAAATCATTGAAAAACCATGCCACCCGGAAAGAATTAGCCATGTGTTTTTTACCAATAGGTCGTAATTATGTTTTTCACTCTCAGGATATAAATATTTCTTCTCTATTAATCGTTGTAATGCCTCACGCATGATGTTCATTCGCTCAGGAAAAAATGCTTCCATTATGGGTGCATATTTTGGGTATTGTTGAAAAAACACATAAAAGTCTGCAAAAATAAAAGCATACCGCATTTGCAAATTGTAAATACGGTTGATGTATAGTGCAACTTCAGAAATATCTTTCGGAAAATGGCTGTATAATGCGTCCATATCGGTTTGAAATAACCCGAAAATTTCATCCATTAATTTTTCCCATTTTGGGTAATGATAGGTGAGGTTTCCTACGCTCATGTTTAATGCGCTCGAAACATCGCGCATTTTTACATTGGCCGCTCCTTTGGTATTTAAGAGGGCTATGCTTTGCTCAATTATTTTCTTTTTCGTTGCACTAATTTTCATACATTAAAAAATTGGAGTAGCTCGGTTCATTTTTTTATGATTTTGACTTTACCTGTTCTCCTATTGCAAATATAAGGGAATAGCCATGTTTTAAGTGCTAAAGGGGCAAAGAATCTTTATGGTTCCATTTGAGTAATACATGTTTTACATCATTAAATAAATTAGTACAAATGTACTAATTTGGTCTTGAAATTGTTTATCTTGCATGAATGAGTTCGGTATAAAAAGGTTTTCAAATTGCTAATGGTTGAAAATCAGTTTTGTCCCCGCCCCTAAAGGGTGGCTGATTTTCAACTATTTACTTCTTTTAGCGGATTGGCAAAAAAAGTAGCTGGAAATCATATAATACCCTTTTATACCGGCCTCCATGAATTAAAGATCAGTTAATAATTTAAAAATTAATGTTATGTTTTTATTTGAATCATTTCCGTGGTATACAGCATTAATGTTTGTTGCTGTAATTGGCGGATTAATGTTTGTAAACGAAATTACACGCCGCAGCAAGTGGATTTCTATTGGCGTTTACATTGTATTGCCCGTGGTACTAACACTAACGCTGTGGCAACATACAGCTGGTGCCGATAGTAGTACAGGGAGTTGGTTTCATTGGGTTAAGGTATACTCGGCGCTGGCCGGGGTGTTAGGTTTTATGTACATTCGGTACAACCAAAAGGCAGCCAAAAACAAATATTGGCTCATGTTTCCGCCATTAATATTGTCTATCAATATTTTGGAAGCGGTAATACGCGATTTTGAAGTGTATAGTTTGTATAGTGGAGAAATGTATGGTGCTGTTATTAATGGTATTACAATGCAAGGCGGGCCTTGGAACATCATGAATGGCATAGCCGGAATATTAAATATTTTAGCGCTTTCCGGTTGGGTTGGTATTTACATTACCAAAGGTAAATATAAAGATATGGTTTGGCCCGACCAGTTGTGGTGGTGGATTATTGCCTACGATTTGTGGAACTTTGCATATGTATATAATGCTGTTTCCGATCATGCATTTTATGCCGGTGCAGCGCTGCTACTATCGTGTACTATTCCTGCCTTCTTTTTCGGAAAAGGTGCATGGTTGCAGCATAGAGCGCAAACGCTGGCTATTTGGATGATGTTTACCATGTCGTTCCCGGCTTTTTCAGATACATCTGCCTTTGCTGTAAAATCTTCGCATAGCGAAACAGCTTTGTGGCTGGTAAGCGGGCTGGCATTGCTAAGTAATGTCGCTTTAATTGTTTACCATGTGTATAAAATCAGGAAAAACAGGAGAAATCCGCTTACCGAGGAGGTTTACACCGATACGCAAGCTTATAAAAAATTGGCTTTAAAAGAATAGTTTGTATTGTTAAAAAATGAAAAGGAAGACTCTAATTTAGAAGTCTTCCTTTTTTGTTTATTTTTACTTCTGAAAAGCAAAACATGGTGACCCAACTACCGGGGTTTTATTACTCGCAAATGAATAAAAATATTGAAGGAATGGTTATTGAAATTGACAAAGAACTTGAGCTTAGGCAGTTAGAACAAAACGATTCGTTTCGCATATTTGAGCTTATTGATGCTCAACGCGAATACCTTGGAGAATGGTTGCCTTTTGTCGCATTTACTCAAACAGTAGCCGATTCTGAACAATTTGTGAACTGCGTAATAAACGCACCTGAAGAGCATTTTGAATACGTTTTTTCCATTCGAAAGAATAATAATTTTATTGGACTCATTGGATTTAAGGATACCGACAACCAAAATCGAAAAACAGAAATGGGTTATTGGCTTTCTGAGCGACATCAAAAACAAGGCATTGTTACACGATGTGTAGATAAACTTTGCCAATTTGCGTTTAATGAATTAGAAATGAATAGGGTACAGATAAGATGTGCCGTAGGAAATGCACCAAGTGCCAACATTCCCAAACGATTGGGTTTTTCTTTCGAAGGCATTGAACGCGATGGTGAATTGCTTTCCGGAAACAGATTTGTTGATTTGGAAGTGTATAGTAAACTCAAATCTGATTTGTGAATTTTTTCAGCACAAAAAAAGTACGAATAGCTTTTGCCATTCGTACTTATAGTGAGAGTATGAAGATTTTTTTCTGTAACAGAAAACTACAACAAATCGCTTGCCAGTTCGGCTAGC
>JAWOEM010000488.1:0-2881 GCA_046482785.1 Salinivirgaceae bacterium | reverse complement strand
ATGGTGTTCTTATCGCACACGACCGGGTAGTTTTTGCGGGCTACATTTGCTATTTTGGCATCGGTCAGCATTTTTTTTATTTTTCGCTTCCCTTCCATCCCAAGGGGAATCATTGAGTCTCCCGGTTGCCATGCCCTGATTTTTACGGGCAATTCAATTTTATGTGCATCTAACCAAACTTCATTGGTTCGCTTTGGCATAGACGATTCATCAACCCCATCGATTATGGTAAATGCAAATTCGTATTTGCCAAATTGCACCACTGCGGGAAAGGCATTTAGCAGAAGAGGTTCGAAATTATCGTCACAAATTTGAGAAATAGCCAAACCTCCTCGTTCTTTCACAATTTGCCAATCGTCAAAAAGAACGCGCTTTCCAACTTGTGCATGGACCAACTCTGCAACTTCGTTCAGAGGTACAACAAAACTCTTTTTTGTGAAAAAATGGTGCAGAAAATCGGCAAACACAAGCATTTCCTGTTCTTCGGGAAATTGGATAAATACTTCACCTTCGGTTTGAGATACCAGCCGCTGCTCCATGCTTTCGAACCGTTTTTCCATAAAACGCACGATATGTTCAAACCGCAACATGTTTTGCTGCATGGTTGGTAAAAAGGACGGATTAAGTTGCTCAAACCGCGGAATAATTTCGTGTCTTAAAAAATTCCGCTTCATGCGAATATCTTTATTTGTATAATCGGTACGAAATGGAATTTGCAAATCGGAAGCATAGGCATCAATCATTTGGCGCGAAGCAAAAAGCAACGGACGTACAACATTTCCGTTTTTGGGCACAATACCTTTCAACCCCGATATTCCGGTTCCACGGGTAATATTTAGCATGAATGTTTCTACATGATCGTTTAGATGATGGGCAACAGCTACGGCTTGGGCATTTTCAAATTTCCGAATTTTCTCAAACCAATTATACCGCAGTTCACGAGCCGCCATTTCAATGGAAATACTGTGTTTTTCGGCATAGGCCAATGTGTCGAAATGCGTAATGTGGCAAGGAAGATTGTTTTGGCTGCACCACTGTTGCACTAACTGTTCATCGGTATTGGAATCGCATCCGCGCAAGCGAAAATTACAATGTGCCACAATGATTGTGTACCCCAATTGATGAAGAATTGAGGCCAGCACCATGCTATCTTTACCGCCACTTACACCTATTAATAAAGCGGTGTTTTTGACAAGTAGCTGGTGTTCTTCAATGTAGCGTGCACAAGCAATCTCAAGGGAATGTTCACTCATTTGTTCCGGCTTTTCGGCAAAGATAGGGCTTTGTTTGTTTTAAACGTTAAAGGCTCCAGAGTACACAATTCGTCCATTACAATTTTGCAGCCAACGCGTAAATTTCCTGATACATATCGATGGCCACCGGTAAAATATCGTCGGGAAAATCGTAGTCGGGGTTATGCAGTTGAGGATGATCTGCACCGGAACCGATACCAAATAATGCTCCCGGAAACTTCAGTGTGAAGTGCGCAAAATCTTCAGACCACCGAAAAGGCTCGTCACGCTCAATTATTTCTAAATTCAGGTTTTGAGCCGCCTGCCGCACAATTTCTACACATTCGTCGTTGTTTTCCGTTGCCGGAAAATATTCGCAATAGTCCACGTCGGTTTTCAATCCGTACTTTTCGGACAATTCCGACACAAAGCCCTCTGTTTTCTGTTGCATGGTTTTCAGGTCGTCGTTATCGAACGATCGGAGTGTGGCGCGCACCTCGGCATATCCGGGAGCGGTACCAAAGGCAATTTCGCCCAACAGCGTGTGCACCACGGTTGTAAGTGTAAAATTGTTAAATGTAAACGCTTTAGGAAGATTTTCGATTTGCTGAATGAGTTCGGCCACAGCCAGCGCCGGACTAACACCCCGTTCAGGATGTCCGGCGTGCGAGGTTTTGCCGTGAAACTTAACGGTTACTCCAATTGATGCTGCAGAGAAAACATTTTTACGAATAATAATGCTTTTCAACGGGAACCCGGGCAAGTTGTGATAGGCAAATATTTTATCAGGGCTAAACCCCTTCATGTTTTTATCGTTAAGCCACTGTTCGGCACCCATTCCGGTTTCTTCTGCTCCCTGAAAAACAAGATTAACGGGGCATGTACGACTGTCTTTTATGCGATGGGCAAATCCGAGCATCGATGTTGCATGACCATCGTGTCCGCATTTGTGTGCCACACCTTTTTGCCTGCTTTTGTGCTCAAATGTGTTGATTTCCTCAATGGGCAACGCATCAATATCTGTACGAAAAGCAATTATTGGCTTTGTATTTTTATGCTTGTACTGCGCCAAAAACCCAAACCCATCGTTTTGCTTTGTCACCTCATCGGGGTTGGTTTCAGCAATTTTTTCGATTAAATATGCGGAGGTATGCTCCTCTTTATGCGAAAGTTCCGGATGTTGATGCAAGTACCGACGTATTTTAATGAGCTTATTTAGTTCCATTATCAGAAAATTTTAATGGTTTTGCAAAAAGAATAAAAGCCGTAAGCATTACGGAAATGCGCACGGCTATTGGAAACGACAAAACAACACAACTACCCTTTCGCCTCTTTGAGTTTACGTAACTCTTCAAATGCTTTATCGCGCTGTTTAATAACATTGACAAGCCAAATTACCAATCCAATAATAATAACAAATCCAAAAACCGTAATAAAAATAATCAGGTTGTTTAGGTGGAGGTCTCCACTACTGGAATCGGAGTCTTTAAAAGCAACATTTGCGGTGGTATCTCTCACAGCAATGTATTTTTGGTAATATGCCAATGCGCTGCGCGTGTCGTTATTGCGAAAATAGAGCTCGTACATGGTGCGATAAACTTGGGCCTGTAACTCTTTTGCCTGAATTGAGTCGGCAATTTTCATGGCTT
>JAWOEM010000095.1:0-4991 GCA_046482785.1 Salinivirgaceae bacterium | reverse complement strand
TGAAATCAATATTCGTAATAAAGTGACCCCGGCCATGTTGGCCTACATTGTTGATGTAGTGGCTATTATGGCAAGCATAATGATCATTTCTACATGGGCATCGTACGAAGGTTCTGTTATGGCCGATGCAGGAAAAGAAGTTGGAGTTACAAAATCCGTTAGCCTATTTTTTCTGGAATCGGTACCCTACCACATGTATACGGTGCTTGCCATATTCCTGACTTTCTTGGTTGCATACAGCGGAAAATGGTTCGGGTCGCATTACGATACTCAGCCCCTACCCACTCCGGGCGATAATACCAAACTCAGCAGCAATGTAAAACTTTATCATGTATTGGCTCCCATTCTAACACTATTGGGTTTTGCCATTATCGGTCTATTTGTTAGCGGAACATGGATATTAATACAAAACAATGAGCCTATAACACTTATTAATATTTTGGGAAGTGCACCATCGGTAGAAATTCTCATTATAGGAACAGCGTTGGCCATTCTTACAGCCGTAGTACTCATCAGAAAACAGAACCTGCTAAAATACAAAACCGTTGGACGTGGCTTGCTCAATGGAGGCAAAGGTATGATTGGCGTAAGTATGGTAATCTTCCTAGCCACAGGCCTAGCAGCTGTTTCGGAGACACTGGGAACCGGCTCATACATTACCGATAGTGTGGCTCCATTTGTTTCGCCGGAAATGTTACCTTTTATGATATTTGTGGTATCGATGCTCATAACGGTTGCCACCGGATTTAGCTGGAGCTCTATGGCCATAGTTATGCCCATAGCATTCCAAATGGCCATGGCCAACGGACTTGGTGACAGTTTACCTGCCATTTCAGCAGCTGTAATTACCGGGGCTGTCAGTGGTGAGCACATGATACCATTTTCAGAGAAGGCTGTAATGAGCTCTGCCGCCACAAAAATATCGCCCGTGTACCACATAAAAACCATGTTTTTCCAAACCATTACAGCCTTTTTAGCAGCCGGTTTGGGGTATATTTTATACGGCCACGGGGTTTCATTATGGATTTCGTACCTTGTTCCGGCCATAGCAATTTTTGTGGTTCATATTTTGCTGGCAAAACAAAACAAACAAACATTTAACAATTCTATTGTATAACCTCAAAAATCTGGAAAAATGAAAGGATTATTAGTAAAATTCGGCATTGCACTACTATTAAGCAGCATTGTATTTTCTGCTTGCGAAAGGGAATTAACACGGGCTGAAAGAAGCACATTCTCCAACGGAAACCCCAAACTTGTAGTTTATTACGATGGTAAAGAAACCCAGGAGGACATGGTTAAATTAGAGCTTTACCACCAAAACGGACAGGTAAAAACAACAAAGCGCTACAAAGATGGCGAGCAACATGGCCTAACCGAATCGTGGTATGCCGATGGAAGTCCTTGGAGTAAGGCACATTACAAAAACGGAAGAAAAGTAGGCGAATATGTACACAAATACCAAAATCAGGTTGTAAAACAGAAAGGTCAGTTCACCAATGGCAAAAAAGATGGCGAGTGGATTAATTTCGACAAAAAAGGCGATACTACCTCCCTTGAAATTTGGGATATGGGGCGACGCCGAAAAGTAAAACGGTTCTAAAATAGAATAAAAAGTTTGCGCTATCGGGTTACTGTTTTGTATAAAATATATAGCACGAGCTAAGCAGCGCACCACAACACAAAACATCTAATAGAAATAAAGTAATGGATACATATCAGATTCAGGTAAATAGTGAAATTGGAGAGCTGGAAGGAGTAATAATACATTCTCCCGGCAAAGAGGTGGAAAACATGACACCACAAAATGCCGAACGGGCATTGTACAGCGATATACTTAACCTCTCTGTAGCACAAAAAGAGTACGATGTATTTCGGAAAGCCATTGCAGCACATGCACCGGTATTTGAAGTGCGCAACCTGCTGGAAGACGTTCTTGCCAACCAACGCGTAAGGGAAACTCTTGTAGATCATATCTTTATGCACGAAGAAACCATGGCTAGCAAGCATATGCTTCTAAGCTTGTCGAACGAGGAGCTTACCCGACAGCTGCTGGAGGGTGTCATTTTAATGAAAGACAACCTGACCAAATACTTTAGCAAAGAGCGCTATGCACTTCGCCCATTACACAACTTTTTCTTTACCCGCGATGCCTCTATGGCTATTAGAGACAAGGTGCTAATTGGTCGCATGGCCAATCAGGTTCGCGGCCGCGAAGCCATGATTATGCAAGCCATATTCGATTACCACCCCATGTTTCGTACGCAAACTGTAAACCCACAGCAACATGCGTCGTTTAACAATAAAATTTCCGTCGAGGGTGGCGATGTACTCGTCGCACGAAACGATGTACTAATTATTGGAACCGGCACTCGCACCAGTTCGCAGGGTATTGATTTTATTCTGGAACAAATCGAAAGCAAAGAACAGATCAGGCACATTATTGTACAGGAATTACCCGAAAAACCTGAATCGTTCATTCACTTAGATATGGTATTTACCTTTTTAGATACCAACAAGTGCATGGTATACGAGCCGATAATAATGAAACCCAACCGCTATCAAACAGTACACATCACTGTAGATAATGGCAAGGTGAGCATCAAAAACGAAAAAAATATTGTTGAATGTCTGAATAACCTGGGTTTCGATCTGGAGCCGGTAATTTGTGGCGGAACCAAAGAGCCTTGGGCTCAGGAACGCGAACAATGGCACAGTGGAGCAAACTTTTTTGCTCTGGCACCGGGTAAAATAATCGGTTATGCACGCAATGTGTACACCATCGAAGAATTAAATAAACATGGTTTTGATGTATTAGATGCAACCGATATAGCCTCGGGAAAAACCGACATTGCGCAATACAGCAAATACGTAGTTGCCGTAGACGGATCGGAGTTGCCACGGGGCGGCGGCGGGGCACGCTGTATGACAATGCCATTCCGAAGGAAAGAAGTAACCTGGTAGTTGATAAAAAGCAATAAATTAGCGCCGGTAGTGGGATTTACATTCGTATGCTTTTGAAGTTGGCAAAATATATGAAACTCGATTCCACTATCGGCGTTCTACTTCCTATTTATAGCATCAACAAAATCAATGCTTTATGCAACTATAAAAACTAAACGGGTGTTGGCAGTATTATTATCCACACGTTTTTTGTACTTTAGCCACGCAAAACTGAAAATCGACATTGAGAAATAAAGAACATACAACAACTGCTTTCAGCATTCGTGCTTACTTGCATTTTACGCTGTTATTGATTTTTATAGTGGCAGGGATCACAGATATTCATGCACAGCGCGAAACTGAACGAGATAGTGTAAAAAGTGGACTGGGCATAGTGAGGAAAATGAAAGATACTGTTCCACGTCCCGACACCCTTATTTACTCTTGGCGCTACGCGCGCAACAGCTTTGTAAAGCTCTATGCCGAATTCGATACCACATTGCTTTCTATTCAGGTTCCGGAGGACTATAAACGCAAATGGTCGGGGTTTACCTACTTGGGAAACGTAGGAACAGCTGTTAAAAACAGTTCGTTTTTTGAACAGCGCGAAGTCAATACCCATTGGCACATCCGGTATTTTTACCCCTACCTTCGCACACACGACAAACACATTTTTTATAATACCAAAACGCCATTTACCCAACTCCATTACGTATCTGCCGATCAAAAGTGGGAGTACTTTACGTTTGAACATACACAAAATGTAAACAACAACCTAAACCTCGGAGTTTCTTACGAAATCTATAATTCCGAAGGATATGTGATTTTTCAGAATACAAAAAACAGAAATTTCAGTCTTTGGACGGATGTGGATTACGACCGCTACAAAGCACACGCCTCGCTCAACTTTAACGAGATAAACGCATTGGAAAACGGCGGAATACGTTCCGACTACCTACTATCCGATACCTCAATGCGATTACAGGAAATGAACATTAAACTCACAGGTGGTTCCAACGAATACAAGTACCTTAATGTAGCTGTTGATCATCAATTAAAACTGTTCCCTTTACGCAAAGACAGCATTAAAACGAAAGGGGTTTGGGTATCGCACCATTTTGCATTCGATAAAATGCAACATTTGTACAAAGATGAAGACGATGTATATCTAGATCCCGTGACGCAAGAAAGTTTCGAATTTTACAGAAACACATTTAACGGTGGGCGCAGTAATGATACAATCTCCTTTGTCGATTATAAAAACCGGGTTTCGCTTTCCTACCAAGCCGGGAAAAACAATAATATTTATTTCGGGCCATTTTTAGAACAGCACCGTATAAAGGTAACAAACCTTTACCGCGATACTCTTTTCACTTACAACAACGATACAACATACAACACACTTTCTGTAGGTGGCCAATTTACTTACAAAAAGCCAGAAGGATACACCATCGATATTCAAGGGTATTATCATCCGTTCGACGATTATGAACAAGAAAACCACTACTTTTCTACCAACCTTGTTCGCTACCAACCTATCGGTTTCGACACACTCTACATGCACTTACAATTTACGCATGAAGAACGCAAAGCCGACTATCTTTACCGCCAATACTACTCAAACCATTTTAAATGGAGAAACGATTTCCGCGACGAACAAGAGCAAAAATTGCTTTTTAATCTTCGCCTCATCAAATCGCGCCTAAACATAGAGGTTACAGCCAACCTACTCGATAATTACATTTACTTCGACGAGAATATGGAGCCTAAGCAACATACTAACAACATAATGGTTGTTGGCGGGAAAATTGCCAAAAAGTTTACGTGGTGGAATCACTATAATTTAGAAGTTAATTTGTTAGGCCAATATAGCGCCACAGACATTATCGATATTCCGGAACTTACTACCAAAGGAACATTCTACTATAATCGATTGATAAACGTTAAAAGTACCGGCGGAAAAATCACACTATACGCAGGAGTTACAGCTTGGATGCACACAAAATATTACGCTCCGGCCTATGTTCCGGCTACCGCACAGTTCTATT
>JAWOEM010000367.1:0-3950 GCA_046482785.1 Salinivirgaceae bacterium | reverse complement strand
CAGTATCTGGAATTGTTGGCTTCGGTGGGTTTCGACAAAGAAAAAATGGCTCACAAAACCATTATGCCCAACGAAGGGAATGTAGGTCGTTGCTTGCTCGAAAAATTGCGCATTTATATGGATGATATACCAAAAAATTATCCGCCGGTTTTATCCGGTCTAGGGCAAACAAAGCCCGGTTCTGCGCTGGTTGTGCCCATGTTAATAAATGAAGTGGTTGTTGGTATTATCGAAATTGGGTCGCTGCGTCGCTTGCAGGAATTCGAAATTGAGTTTGTCGAAAAGATTGCCGTTTCTATTGCATCTACCATTTCATCGGCAAAAGTAAATGCACGCACTGCAGAATTGCTCGAAAAGTCGAAAGAGCAGGCCGATGAACTTTCGCAACAAGAAGAGGAGATGAGACAGAATATGGAGGAATTGCAAGCCATGCAAGAGGAGGCCACAAAGCGTGAATTGCAAATCGAAAACTTTATAAAAGCCGCAAAATCTACATTATTGTTTGTAGAGTACGATATGGATGCCAATATTACCGATATCAATAATAATATGCTTAACCTTTTCCAGTTGAAACGCGATCAGGTGGTTGGAAAGAAAACAGGCTATTACGAATTTAATTCTGCCGACAAAAAAGATGATCAGGAGCTTATTTGGGATAATCTGCGTCAGGGAAAAAGTGCGGTTAATGTATCGCATTCAAAATATAGCGGGAAAGAGATATACCTTAAAGAATATTACTATCCGTTGAGAAACGAAAATGGAAAGGTGTATAAAGTAGTAAATATTGCCTTTGACATAACTGAAGAAAAACGCAAGGAGGATCAGCTTGCAAAACTTAAAAAAGAATATGAGCAGCTTCAGCGAAACAAGCAAACTCAGGCACCCGCACCAGCCAAACCTGAAGTGAACATCAATGATGTGCTAGACGATGAGAACTATTTCGAATATGTAGACCTAACCCATTTACGAAAAGTATATAAAAACGATTTACGAAAAATCCAGAATATCATCTCCATTTATGTCGATACAATTCCAAAGCAAATACGTGAATTAATTGAAGTGTCGAAGCGCGATATGGGGCAGTTGAAGAGTAAAATTAATAACTTTAAAACCAAAATGTCTTATTTAGGTTTAATGCAGATTGTAGACATGGCCAAAGAAGTGGAGGCGGCTTGCAACAATAATGGCGAAACCTCCGAAGTGACTGATTTTTTAGATGAAATAATGGATGTTTGGGAAGAGGCCGAAAAAGAACTTCGTTCCATTATTGTTAAGTAATGGCGCAAATACGTTTGAACCTGCATACCGATAGGATTTTAAGCTAATAGACCGAAAACAAGTGTTTAATCAAATATTATGAAGATAAAAATTAAACTCAAACTATATGTCAAGATGCTCATACTGATTTTATCAACTTCGGTGTTGATATTCGGAGCATCTATTTTAGTGATAAGCCTGAACATTAAAGAAAAGGCTTATAAAAATAGTACTGACTACGCCGATATGGCTTCCGAGCACAATTCCACAGTTATTCAAGGCTACCTTCAGAAATTTATGAATACTTCTGAAGGTCTGAGTAATGTTTTGCTTTCGTATGATGCTATACGTGATACTATGCGGCGCAGTAATATGCAAACAGCGATTAATAGTGTCCTTGCAAAGAATGAGGAATTTTTATCTGTTTGGACAATTTGGGAACCCTATTCTATTGATAATCTTGATAGCATGTATATTAATGTTTTGGGAAATACCTATATAGGGAATTTTTCACCAACATATTATCGAACTAATAGTGGTATAAAGCTGGAAGGTCTCAGTTCCGGCCCACTTTATCAGGGAAGTTACTATACAATTCCAAAAGAAACGCATAGGCAAACGTTACTAGAACCTTACTATTATAGTTATGAGCAGGAAGAAGGCACCGAGATTTTACAAACAAACATGATTGTGCCCCTTATAGAGGATGGAGACTTTCTTGGAGTTGTTGGTACCGATGCTTCCTTGGCAAATCTTCAGGAGTTTTCCGAAAATATTAAACCCTTTCCCAATAGCTACGCATTTCTAATTGCATCTAACGGGACTATTGTTGCTCATCAAAATTCCGGTTTAGTCGGAAAGATGTTCGATACGTTAACCTATCAGACAAAAACGAAAGAAGAACTTATTGAAGAGTTACGTTGGAAAGGGGAAATGAGCTTTACGGATATTGATCCACTTACCGGTGAGAAAACATATTTCACTATGCATAATGTGCAAGTGGGGGATGCATCTGATAAATGGACATTCGGTATAGCTGTTCCGGTTTCGGAACTGAATCAAGTGGCGAATAAAAGCTTTACATTGAGCGTGGTTACCGGTTTGGTGGCATTACTTATTTTCACGCTTTTTATTTACCTTATTTCACGTTCCATTTCTCGCCCCGTAGTAGACATAACGAAGGTTGTTCAGCAAATTGCAATTGGAAATATCGATCCAAAGTTGCGGATTAGAGCTATCCGGAATGATGAAATTAGCGATATGGCTAATAGTGTTAACCGACTTATTGACGGACTAAATCGCACTGCCGAATTTGCCAAAGAAATTGGAAACGGGAACCTCGACTCAGAGAACCAACTTTTGGGTAAAAACGACCATTTGGGTAGATCCCTAGTTGATATGCGTCAAAGCCTGAAAAAAGCGCAGAAATTTGAACGCCGCAAACGAGAAGAAGATGAAAAGCAATCGTGGGTTACACAAGGACTGGCACGCTTTGGCGAAATAATGCGAGAAGACAACGATGATATGGCAAAGTTCTCACTCAACATTGCCAAAAATCTGTGTGAGTATATGCAAATACCACAGTCTGCAATTTTTATAAAAGAAGAAGAGGAAAACAAAGTATTTTACGAGCTAAAAGCTCTCTATGCCTACGGAAGTCAAAAGCTATACGACAAAAAAGTGTTCGAAGGCGAAGAGGTTGTAGGACGTTCCATTAGTGAGAAAAAAACCATTTACCTAAAAGATACTCCGGAGCGGTTTGCGAGTATTACCACGGGCAATACGAATGATCCGGTACCTAACCAGTTGTTAATTGTTCCAATGCTAATGAATGATGTTCCATTCGGAGTAATGGAATTGATGGCCGAAAAGCCTTTTGAACCCCATCATATTGAATTTGCCGAAAAGGTTGCAGTTATTATTGCCTCAACTGTATCGAGCGTAAAAACCAACATCAGAACAGCACAATTGCTCAAACAATCGGAAGACCTGAAAGATGTGCTTTCGCAGCAAGAAGAAGAAATGCGGCAGAATTTGGAAGAAATGGAGGCAACACAAGAAGAGGCCAAAAAACGAGAAAATGAACTATCTGCTGTTCGCGATTCCTTACGGAAAATTACCATGATGGCGGAATACGATCTGGAAGGCCGGATAATTCGCATTAATAAATTGCTCGCCGATGCTTATGGTCACGCCCCCGAGCACATGGTAGGGAAATTTCAGGATGCTTTTGTAACACAAGACGACACTTCGCGCAGAAACTTTTTAAAGTTTTGGCAGGAGGTAGCCGGAGGGACAACCAAAAAGCGTATTCATGAAATTGCTAAGCGAAACGAAACAATTTTCCTGAATGAAACTTATATTCCCATTGTGGAAGATGACCGGATAGATCGGATACTTAACATTGCTATTGATATTACCAATAAGGTAAAACTCGATAAAGAAATTACGCAGCTTATGAATAAAGTAGGAGAATTGAAGAATGCACAAAGTACCCGGGATTCATAAGCATAAAAAGTCAGAAGTTAGTTAGCACCCAAAATCCTCAAGGAATTATATCGTATATCTTTGTATGCCTTGAGGTTTCGATTAAGTAAACCATCTCATTCGGTTTCATTCTTCACCCAAATGAGTGATTTTCTAAATCGGGGTTAACTTAAACTCCACAAGGTTTCTGACCTTGAGAAATTAAA
>JAWOEM010000247.1:0-9853 GCA_046482785.1 Salinivirgaceae bacterium | reverse complement strand
CCACGTTTCGTTTCCATTGTCCATTTTCATAGCGCAGCAATCCCAAATTTGTCGCCACCCAAACAATACCGTCTCTATCTTCCAAAAAATCGCGCACACGCACCACCTCATCGGCCTCATCAAACAATTGTCGCGGTGTAATATTCGTAATATTTCCGGTAGCCCGATGCCAATCGAAAATACCATTCTCGGTAGCTACCCACACATGCCTGTCGGGGCGCACCAGAAAAGCATTAACCTGATCGATGTACTGGTTTTCTTCGCTTTCGCTGATGCTAATGTGTTGGGCATCATTGGTTTTGCAATTATAGACGTAAAAGCTAAAGCCGTGTGTGCCTACCAACACCTCTTGTCCTGTGCACCTTACACTTCTGATAAAGGCAGGGTTGCCGGGCAATTCGATTTTGGAAATGGTTTGGGTTCGGAGATTCATTCGATGCAATCCGCCCTGATGGGTACCAATGAGCAAAATACTATCGCGACAAACATGCAGACTCCGTATTTCATTATCTGTGAGGGCATTATTGGTAATCTGAGTTGTAAAAGCCTTAAAATTTCCAGTATTCAGATCATACGCGTTTAACCCATAGCCGGTAGCAATCCATAAAACTCGGTCTGAAGATTCAACGATATCAAAAATTTTATTGTTCGATATGGAATTTGAATCATCTTTCCGATTGCGAAATACGGTGAATTTATAGCCATCGAACAGGTTCAGCCCGTCTTCTGTAGCAATCCATATGAAGCCGCGACTATCTTGAAAAGTCATACTTACTTTGCCCACCGAAATGCCATCGTCGGTTCCATAGCCGTAAAATCGCAAGTCTTCGGAACGGAGTATGCTCGAACAAAATAGCAGAATTATGAGGAGAATAAACGGCTTCATTGTTTTATGGTTTAAATTACGACCAACATACGATTAAACATTCAGTGGTGACTACACAAATATACTTATTTTTATGAAGGCATCAGCACAAGAAACGTGTAACAATCAACAATTTACCATAATTATTGAGCTGCTTTCGGCTTTTGGGTACTAAAAATAAGATGTACTCGCTGGAAAAAATCAGATCGTAATTTCACGCTTGACATGACATCAGGACCGACAGATTATGCTTGGCATAACTTTAGTTTCGAACGAACCGAAATTGCGGGTAGTTATCTTCAAGATACTCTACTGTTTGGTTTTTGATGGTAAGATTTCTGGTGAGTTTTTTATTATATGCTGACACATACCCAATTCCATTATTCACATTACTAAATGTGGTGGTATTATCGTGAAAACCTGTTGAAGTTGCTCCGGAGGCAATTGCAAGAGCTAAGTCGGGATTTCCGCAAATTGCAGTAAAACGAACACCTGTAAATTTTCTGGAAAGGGCATTTACCGTATCGCCATAAGTTCGCACATGCGATGCTACTTTCGAATAAAAAGCTTTACTGCTAGGCTCAAAAATTATCTTCTCTGACTCGCTCGGAGTACCTACAATGGTGCTCCCAACATTTAGGGTAAACTCATGAAAAATAGTATCGTAATCTCCGTTTATATAGGTTATTTCGCGGTATCCAACATTGGCAGTGACCTGATATGCTTGACTATTCCCAGGCGCATTGAGGGAAACCTCGTAAGTTTCAATTCCAAATCCAAAATCATCCCACATAGCTGAAGGCTTATCAAACGTAAAATTGGCTACAGGTAAAGTGGCAGCACTTGTTACCGAACCACTTTTTTTATTGTGTACGGTAAGCAAAAATTCCAAATCATTTATATCGTTCTCCAACAACCTTGACTCACGAAATGCATACAGAATAACTTCGCCGGTATTAAAGAAATCACTCTCCTCTTTTTCAACAACAGTATCGTAACACAAATAACTTGTTGTATCGCCTTTATATATTTTATGAAAAAAGACATCAATATTGTCCGGAGCGAATTGTATGCTGTCCTGAATATAATTCACATCGGCAAAGCCTGTTGCGGCAAAAGCCCTGTTCACCCGTATGAGGTTAATCTCTTTCTGTAAATCCAGATTGGCATATAACACAACAACTTCCTCGTAATCGCTGGTAATGACTAACTCGTCGTTAAATAAATCAAATTCATCGCCACAGCTAAAGGTTAAAAGTAGCGCACTCATTACTACCAAACTCATTTTCATCGTATTCAAAAAACTATACTTTTTCATTTGTGTTTTGTTTCTTTTTCTGCAAGCTAATCCTAAACCTACAACAGTTTGGAATAACCGCATTTTATAAATAGCTAATTATCATTTTGGAGTCGTAAAAGTAAATAAAAATGCGGAAAAAACGCCCAACCTTTGGTTTTATAATGAGGGTTCGTTTTTCTTATGCAAATAGGGTATTAAATGTCCGAAAAAAAGTGTATGTTCGTTTTCGAAAATTGTAAACGACAAAACTTCATAAAACATGAAAGAGACAACCATCAGGCAATTCATTAGTAAGGCATATCCGCATGCCATTGCAGCTATTTTATTTTTGGCCATCGCTTACGCCTATTTTTCGCCGCAACTGGAAGGGAAGAAACTGGAAACAACCGATGTTGAGAATTTTAAAGGCACATCGAAAGAATTGCGGGACTACCGAGAAGAGCACAATGAGGAAGCACTTTGGACTAACCGCCTATTTGGCGGTATGCCTGCTTACTTAGTTTCAGTAAAATTGAAAAACAATTTATTTCTATACATTAATAAAGCCTTACAAATTGGTTCGCGGCCGGCAAGTTACCTTTTTGTTTGTTTATTAAGCTTTTATTTAGCTTTGCTGATTTTTGGGGTTAATCCATGGCTTAGTATGGCCGGAGCTATTGCTTTTGGATTTTCGTCGTATTTTTTCATTATTCTGGGAGCCGGGCACATGACCAAAGCTATGGCTATAGCTTACATGCCGCCAATTATAGCCGGAGTGTACTACACCTACCGAAAAAAAATGTGGTTGGGCGCTGCCGTTACCGGGCTATTTCTGGGGCTACAGCTAAAAGCGTTTCACCCCCAAATAACCTATTATACTGCCATAACCATCGTTATTTTTATCATATTCGAAGCTATACGCACACGAAAAACGATGGAAATTGTTCCATTTCTAAAGAAATCATTTTTGCTACTCGCGATTGCCATTTTGGTTTTGGGCAGCGACCTGACCAAACTTTGGATGACTTACGAATACGGTGATTACTCCATGCGTGGTAAGTCTGAACTATCAGACAGACAAGAAAATAAATCGAAAGGGGGATTAGATCGCGATTACATTACGGCCTGGTCTTACGGAATAGACGAAACCCTTACTGTTCTTATTCCAAACTTTATGGGTGGATCGTCGCATGGAAGTTTAGACGAAAATTCAGAAACATACAAGTTGCTGGAACCAAGCTACGGGTCACAAACAAAGAAAGTTGTGAAAAATCTACCACTATACTTTGGCGATCAGCCGTTTACATCGGGGCCGGTGTATTTTGGAGCCGTGGTTATGCTTTTGTTTGTACTTGGCCTATTTATTCTGAAAGGACAGGTAAAATGGTGGATAATTGTAAGTAGTTTATTAGCACTAATGCTCTCGTGGGGGAACAATATGATGTGGTTTACCGATCTGTTTATCGATTACTTTCCGTTATACGATAAGTTCAGAACAGTAAGTATGACACTCGTTATTCCCCAATTTGCCGTACCGCTTATGGCTATATTAGCCATAAAGCAAGTTATTGATGGAAAAATTCAAAAGGCTGACTTGTATAAAGGTTTAAAGTACTCGTTCATTATTACGGGTGGTATTGCCTTATTGTTTGCCATCTTCCCGGGCTTCCTTACAGATTTTTCTGCAGCTTCTGATCGGCAATCGCTGGGCAACAAACAATTAATTGCCGCTATAGAAAACGATCGGATGGCGCTTTTGCGCGCCGATGCATTCAGATCGTTTATTTTCATTGCCCTTGGGGCAGGTGCATTGTGGCTATACACCACAGATAAGCTAAAACAAAAGTACCTGATAGTTGCATTGGGCGTACTATTTATTGCAGACATGTGGCCTATAAACAAACGCTACATTAACGACGATAACTTTGCGAGAGAGCGAAAAGTAAATGAGCCGTTTACACCCTCGTCGGCCGACAAACAAATCATGCAGGACAATAGCTACTACAGGGTTTGGAACACCACGGCAAGGCTTGATCAGGATGCACGCACATCGTACTTCCATAATAGTTTAGGTGGATACCACGGAGCAAAAATGCAACGTTACCAAGACTTGGTAGACCGCCACATTTCGCAGGGAAATATGCAAGTATTGAACATGTTGAACACGAAGTATTTTATTATCGATCAGAATAGCAAACCCATGGCGCAACAAAACCCGGAAGCATTGGGCAACGCGTGGTTTGTAAGCCAGGTAGAAACAGTGCCTAACGCCGATGAAGAAATTGCAGCACTGAGGAATTTCAATGCGGCCAAAACGGCAATTGTCGATGAGCGGTTTATTGACCACATCAGCACATCGTATGAAAACGATTCGCTGGCGCAAATAAAACTAACGAAATACGACCCGAAACGGATGGAATATACCGCAAAAACATCAACAAAACAGTTGGCTGTATTTTCGGAAATTTATTATCCGGAAGGTTGGCAGGCAACCATTGATGGAAAACCAGCGAAACATATCAGAGTCAACTATATTCTTAGAGCACTTGAAATTCCGGCAGGAGAGCATTCCATTGTATTTGAGTTTAAACCAAAATCTTACTACACAGGCCGACAAATAGCTTTGGGAAGCTCACTTATACTTTTATTATTTGTTGCCTTTGTTTTTGGTAAAGAACTCAAGGAGAACTTATTACGTAAGGATAAAGAATAGTATTTTGTCCGGATAATATAATACACATGCCCAAATCAGGATCAATAGAATGAAAACCAATTACTCCCGTAATGTTTCGGGAGCAATTGGTTTTCTTTACATTCGCCAGTTAATGGATACGAATATTATAGAAACCCATGTTTTTTTTTGGGGGAACTCGACCAAGTCCATATGAACGTGCAAGAGCGAACAATCAAATAAAAAAAGGATCTTCTGCAACCTCATTCATACTTTAAATACACAGATGGATTTCTGACAAAGGCTTTCACAGTGTGGTAGCTGACAGTAATAATGGCAACGAGGAAAATAACCAGAGAGCCGATAATGTAGGGCAATATTCCCGGCGACACCGATGCTACAAAGGTACTGAGCCAACTTTCGGCAAACAACCAAGCTACTCCCCAGGCAATGATCGTAGAGAAAAGAAAAATTTGTATATAATCGACATACAATAATTTTATGATATGAATCTGGTCGGCTCCCAAAATTTTTCGAATACTAATTTCTTTACTCCTGCGTTGGACAGAGAATGCACTCAAAGCAAAAAGCCCTAACCCACTAATAATGAGCGATAGCCCCGAAAAATACATAAAAATGCTCAATAACCGGGTTTCCTTGGTATACTGGGCATTATACGATTCGCTCAATTTGTAAATTGAAGGAACTTCAGACGGGAAAAAGCCATTCCACAAATGTTCCAGTTTTCCGGATTGCATTAATTCATTGGGGTGATTGGTGTTAACAACTAAAAAATGACTATTAAAAATGTCGGGTAAAATTACCAAGGGAGCTATTTTGCGGTGTAGCGAGTAGTAATTAAAATTCCGAACTACGCCAACTATTGTGTGAGTGGGTCGAAAGCCCGATCGGAACTTTTTCCCCAATGGTTCATCCCAGCCCATTTGTTCTACAAATTCCTCATTCACCAACACTTCACTTCCAATTTGCTCTTCGGTTCCCGTTCTATCGAATCCACGTCCGGCAATAATTTCAGCTCCCAACACATCCAAAACATCATAGCTACCTGAGTAGAAATCGTATGTTCCTTGCGAAATACTATCGTTCAAATGAAACGTAAAGAGTAGGCGACCGGTTCGCTGCCCGGGCACCTTATTTGCCAGTGAGGCTTTCTTTACATTTTTAAGCTCTCTTACAGCACTTAGCAAGTTTTTATATTCCGGCTCACGCTCTTTGTTTCCCTCTAACTCAATAACAACCAACTTTTCTAAATCGAACCCCAGGTCGCGCTGAAATAAGAAATGGGTTTGTACCTGAATAATGATGGTTGAAATAATGATGGTGCCGGCAATCACATACTGTACAACCAGCATGGTTTTTCGAACTTTGGTTGATGAAATAAAATAAGATCGTACATTTTTAAAAAGTAAGAGATCGGCACCGCTACGAAAAATAGTAACCGGCTGAAATTCTGACAACACAAACGCCGGGTAAAATCCACTGAAGAAGCCCAGCAAAAACCACACGAAAAACAAAAACAGAAGTAATGGCCAGAAAACATAGCCATCATAAATATAAAACTCAAATCCGGTAATTGAATTAAATGCCGGAAAAAGCATTTCTGTCATGATAAATGACAACACAATAGCAATGAACGTGATGGCTACCGATTCGCCCAGAAACTGCACAATAATATTCTTCCGCGACGCTCCCATGGCTTTCCGTATGGCAATTTCGCGTGCGCGTATACCCCCTTGGGCTATAGCCATATTGATGTAATTGATACCTGCAACAATTAAAATAAGCAAGCCAATGATGGCAAACAACCAAACTACATTGGGATCACCATTGGAGTAGCTGTCGAATTGGAATCGTTTGGAAAAATGAATGTCGGGAACGGCAATAACGGGAAAATACAGCTCCATTTGCATATCGTAGCGATTTACAAACGAATCGACCTGTGTAGCCAGCTCACGGTTAATTTTTTCCTCGAGCCGGGCAGTCGGCAACTCACTTTTAACGTAAACATTCGCTACAAGCCTTGTCCAGTCGTTCTCGCGACTCCAGTTATTCACTATTGTACTATCGTATGGAATAACAATATCGACATCGAGGTGAGAGTGATAACCTTTTTTTGAAAAGGTACCTGCTACGTAGTATGTATTTTCGCCATAAACAAATGATGTGGCATTGTACTGCTTAAAATAGTTGTCAAAAACCTGATCGGCTACCCAGGCAGCTTTTAGTGTATCTGCCACCACGTCAAAGTTTCTACGCGGATAATCGAACAATTCAAAAAAGTTCTCGTCGGTATGTTTTATTGCTCCGGGATTGACCCATTTATCTTCAACAAAAATTTTTTTTCCGTAGTTTCCACCCTCTACCCGGCAAACACTATGCTCAGAAAACACCTCCCTCAAATGTGTACCCAGCAGATATGAGGCCACTGCATAAGGGGTTTCCGGCTTCTGATAATAGCCAAATGTTTCATTTACACGGTATAACTGATCGGACTCACTCCACTGCTCATCGTAGCTCATTTCGGTATTGACAAACAAAAATATGAGCGATGCTGCCGATATTCCGGCAGCCAAGCCCAGTACATTTACAAATGAATTGAGCTTTTGCCTAATAATGTTTCGGTATACAATAACGACGTAATTCTTCCACATACTCTTCCAGCGGTTTCAGGATAAAGTTTCCTTTAAGATTATGTCCAAATAACACCTAAATTCCTCAAGAATACAGAATTTCTCACACTTTTTTTTTGCGGCTTTTGGGTAACAGCAAATATAGCAAATATTAGCAAAGTTTTATGAAACCCTCAAATCGGCATCTAAAATTGCAAAGCGCGCGTGGGTAAGTAGTAAAAACTTGAAGCCTATTCTTCATATAGTGTTCTAAAACACAATCAACCCGGAAACGTGAGATAAATAATAAACTCAAATTCACATTAATCCAACAACACGTTTACGGATAGTGCAGCAAGAAACAACTAGCAAACTCATGTAACTGTTAAAAATATATCCCTACTCTATACGAGCCAAGTCTTGTTCTTTTACGGTTTTGCTTTGCATTAAAAAGATTCACGTAGCTATGGCTATGCTTACTTTTTACTGCTGTGCAAAACTCGGAAAATAACGGCGACTTATACGTCATTTGAGCATTGACATGACACTAGTTTTCGTGGTTGCATGTTTTGAGTGGTAACGAAAATGTAAAAGTGCTCCCTTCTCCCAATCTACTTTGAACCCAAATTTGCCCTCCATGCTTCTCTACAAACTCTTTGCATAGCATTAGCCCTAATCCTGAGCCTAGTTCGTTAGCTGTTCCGGCAGTTGTGGTATTCGTATCAATTTCAAATAGTTTTGTTCTCTTGTCTTCACTCATACCCACTCCATTATCGGAAACCGAAATTTCGATATTGTCTTTATTTTGAACGGCAGAAATTGTGATCTCTCCGTTTGCATGCGTGTATTTTATGGCATTGGAAAGAAGGTTTCGCAAAATTGTTTTGAACATATTTGCATCAGCATACACATCAAAATCGGACGTTTGTGCATAACTTAATGATATATTTTTAATTTTCGCAATTGATTTTGATGCTTCCACCATTTCGTAGATGATTACATGCGAATTTACTTTTTCCGGTTGGTAAATATTTTGTCCGGTTTGAGTCATAGCCCAAGCCAACAAATTATCAAGTAAAATGAGCGTGTTTTTGGCCGATGAATTAATAATTCTCAGGGACTTTTCAAATTCAGCAACCTCAAAGTCTTCAATATTACCAATTAAAAAATCAGACAAGCCTAAAATGGCATTAAACGGACTTCTTAAATCGTGTGCTATTATTGAGAATAATTTATCTTTTGTGGAGTTGAGTTCTCTTAACTGACGCTCTCGCTCTTTAACCAGCAGTTCGGCTTTTTTTCGTTCTGAAATATCTCTTGAAACTCCGTGGTAACCGGAAATTTTGCCATCCCCATCATAAAATGCCGTTGCAGTGGCTTCAACCCAAACCCAACTGCCATCCTTACATAGCTCTTCCAACTCATAAATGGCGGGAGCTGATCGGATACCTTTGCCGATATTGATCTTTCGTTTTTCATTTGCCTCTTTCAGCATTTCAATCCCCTCCGGCTTTAAAACAGAAAATAGAGATTTCCCAATGACCTCTTCTTTTTTAAAACCTCTTATTCGTTCATCTGCCGAGCTAATATAGGTTAAAATAAAATTACGGTCTAAATGCCAGATGATATCGCTGGAGTTTTCAGTTATAAGTCTGAATTTCTCCTCGCTTTTCTGCAATTCTTGGTTTTTCAGGTTTATACTTTCTGTCTTTTTCCTAATCTGCGAACGAAGTAGCCCAACCCAAATAAAAACAAGAATTAATAGAATAATTGCTATGATAAAAACAATTCCAATCGTTTTGGCAATTCGTTTATACTTAAAGTCATCAAATTCATAAACTTTCCATTTCTCTTGCATTTCCGTAAGCTTTCCATTTCGCCGTAACTCCACAATTCCATCATTCAAGACATCGAGTAATTGGGTGTTTCCTTTTTTTACCGCCATACAATAAATGCTTGGAATGATGGAGGGGCCTTTTATTTCAATATTTTTATAATGATTTTTCTCAATCTCGTTCAATCCAAGTAGATTTGGAGCTAACACGTAATCAGCCAATCCCTGTTCTATTAAAGAAAGTGCTTCGGGCAATGACTTGGCTAAAACATAATTTTTGAAGAGTCCCATGGGAATAAGATACTTATCGATTGATATGTCCTTATCCAAAACCACTAGTTTGTAATCGTATAAGCCAGCCAGATCTTTAAGTGGTAAATCCTTACGAATAAAAATCGAATAGTATTCTGTATGAATAGGAATTGTAAAATCAAGGACTTTTTCTCTTTCCTCTGAAAAAATAATCCCAACAATAACATCCGTTTTGCCTGATTTGATGTATGATAATGCACTATCCCACCTGCTGAGCTTAAAGCTTAATTCAATATCTCTTGAAGCAGAAATAGCTTCTAAC
>JAWOEM010000335.1:0-8128 GCA_046482785.1 Salinivirgaceae bacterium | reverse complement strand
TGAAAGCAGCCATTTTCGAAACAGCTATTTTTTATAAATCCATTTTTTATTGTTGAACACTTTGGGGTATATCTCATTATGTAGACCTTGGTGAGGTAGCTTTGAAAGTTGTATGATTTGTTTGTGTTTTTACGAAATAATTTTCACCTCATCATGTAATTGGTGTGTTTTGAGCCTTTTTATGAAGCCGGGTGATGAAATTTCTAAACAGATTTTCGATTGTTAAGAGAGATTAAAAAAAATCAACGGACTGTAACTGTAAAGTAGTATGTGAGATTATGGCGGATGTAAGTGCTTTAGAATTTACACCTTATTTAATACTAATTAAAATTTATACCGCTATGATCAAAAAAATGAAAATTGGCCCGAAGTTCTACTTGGCCGTTAGTGTAGCTACATTGGCTATTTTTACGATTTTTGCTGTTTATCTGAGGAATCATATCGCCTCGGTAATTACATCAAACTTTACTGAAGCCATGAAAGAGAATATGGCAAATTTCGATGCGTTGATAAGAAAGGAAGCGCAGGCAAATTTCGAGAAAACTATTGTTGGTGGGAATTTGGCTCAGCATTATTTCCATAATCTTGGGCAACTCCAAATTCACCCTGATAAAGCGGTATTGGTTGAAAATATACCGCTTCCTAAGTGGACGATCAACAACGAACAGATTCAAAACAGTACTGCTATTGTGGATGAACTTCAGCAAATGGGAAATGAAGTTGTTACAATTTTTCAGCGCAGTGACGACGGTTATGTACGTATTTCTACAAATGTGAAAGATGAACATGGGAAACGTGCTGTGGGTACGCTTTTAGGCCCTGATAGTGAGGTTGTAAAAGCCATTGAACAAGGGCGTCGGTTTCAAGGTCGAGTATGGGCTGTTGGGAAGTGGTACGTTACTGATTATCAGCCAATTATTCTGAATAGTCAAATTGTGGGCATGGTAAGTGTAGGGAATAGGGATCTTAATTACGAAAAACTTAGCCAATTCTTTGCTACAAAATCGTATTTTGGATCCGGTTATCCATATGTCAGCGATGCCAATGGGATAGTGGTAGCTCACCCTACAGAACCCGGTGTTGATGTTTCTGAAACTGAATTTTTTAAGACTATGCAAGGACAAACGCAAGGAGTTGTTGTATATGATTGGCATGGAAAAGAAAAAACGCAGTTTTATAGATATATCTCCGAAATCGATGGTTATTTGACTGTGGGGTGGTATACTCAAGATTTTCAAAAAATAATTCGTTCCATAACTATTATTTTTATTGTGGCTACAATTCTTGCTATTATTTTATTGATTACGGTAGTTGTGTTTATTGTCCGCAAAGTTGTGGGCGGTGTAAAACGAGCTGTTTACTATTTTGAAATGCTATCAGAAGGAAATTTGGTGTTTGATATCCCTGAAAAAGAATTGCAATTATATGATGAGTTTGGACAATTGGCTCGAGCCGGGGAAAAAATGCAAAAAAAGCTTATACAGGTTATTTCAGATGTTAAAGATGGAACCGGGAGTGTGGTATCTGCCAGTTCGCAGTTAAGTGCAGGTAGTGAACAAGTCTCCCAGGGGGCTTCGGAACAAGCCTCAAGTACAGAGGAGATCGGAAGTTCTATTGAGAATATTATATCTACCATTGAAATGAATAATAAAAACTCTCAACAAGCAAAACAAATTTCGACGGAGGTACGAAATGGTATTGAAAATTTAAAAATATCGTTTAATGATAGTTTATTGTCCATTAGGCACATTGCAAGTAAAATTGATATTATAAATCAGATTGCATTTCAGACCAATATTTTAGCTCTGAATGCTGCCGTAGAGGCTGCTCAAGCAGGTGAAAATGGGAAGGGATTTGCCGTAGTGGCTCAAGAGGTGCGGAAATTGGCCAAAAGAAGCAAGGAAGCCGCTGATGAAATTGTCGACCTTGCCAATAAAAGTGTGACTGTTACCGAAAAATCAAATGTAAATATGCAAAATTTGATTCCTGAAGTGGAAAAAACCGTTACTCTTGTGCAAGAGATAGTAGCAGCCGGTATGGATCAAAATGCTAAAGCAGAGCAAGTAAGTTTGGCTATCCAACAATTAAACCAGATTACACAGACAAATGCTGCTGCGAGTGAAGAGATGGCCACCAGTGCCGAAGAATTAAATAGCCAAAGTAGTTTATTGAACGATGCAGTGGGTTATTTTAAAAGTGGCAGTAATTAACAGATTCCGACTGTTTGCCTAGCACAAAAAAAAGCGACAATCAAATCGATTGTCGCTTTTTTTGTGACTCAGCAGGGGCTCGAACCCTGGACCCCATCCTTAAAAGGGACGTGCTCTACCAACTGAGCTACTGAGTCGTTGTTCTTGTAAAGCGGTTGCAAATATAGGGGCTTTCGCTAAACCTCCAAAATATTTTGGCTATAAATATTGAAAAAAAACGATGCCTTTTTTCCTTTGTTCTGTTTTATAGTATTTTAGCGTGCCTAAAATTTGTATCTTTTTTTCCATTTCGCTTGCAGCTGCTCAGAAAACTGGGCTTCGTGTCGGTTTTTTTGGGGTTCATAAATTACATTTCCATCCAATTGGTCGGGCAAATACTGTTGATCGACGAAATGATCCGGAAAATCGTGGCTGTATTTATACGTTTTGCCGTAGTTTAGCTCCTTCATTAATTTTGTAGGAGCGTTTCTTAAGTGAAGTGGAACCGGTAGGTCGCCTGTTTCACGCACCAGCGCCAGTGCTTTATCGATGGCCAGGTATGCACTATTGCTTTTGGGTGAGTTTGCCAGGTATATTGTGGCTTCTGAAAGTGGAATTCGTGCTTCGGGCATGCCTATTTTATGCACTATCTCGAAGCAGGTATTGGCTATTAGCAACGCATTTGGGTTGGCCAGTCCGATGTCTTCAGCTGCCAAAATCATTAATCGACGTGCTATAAACTTCACATCTTCGCCACCTTCGAGCATTCGCGCAAGCCAGTATACCGAGGCGTTGGGGTCGCTTCCCCGCACCGATTTTATAAATGCCGAAATAATATCGTAATGTTGCTCACCTTGTTTATCGTAAAGGGCGGTTGTCGATTGTAAAACCTTGGTGACATGTTCGTCACTTATCAATATTGGATCGCTGTCGGTATTATTGGCCAATAGCTCAATAATGTTGTAAAATTTGCGTGCATCGCCACCGCTGTAGCGGAACAGTGCCGTTTTCTCCTCGATTTGAAAATGGCGCTTTTTCATAACCGCATCTTCAAGCGTTGCTTTAGTGAGCAGTTTTTCAAAGTGCTCTTCGGTAAGCGAATTAAGCACGTATACTTGACAGCGGGAGAGGAGGGGCGTAATAACCTCAAAGGATGGGTTTTCGGTTGTTGCACCTATAAGTTTTACTATGCCGGCCTCTACAGCGCCCAAAAGCGAGTCTTGTTGCGATTTGCTAAAGCGGTGTATTTCGTCGATAAACAGAATAGCACCATCTTCGTTAAACATCTGGGCCTGCTTTGCCTGTTCTATGGCTTTACGCACATCTTTTACACCACTCGAGATAGCACTAAGTGTGTAAAACGGACGGTCGAGTTGTTGGCTAATGATATGTGCCAGTGTGGTTTTTCCAACTCCGGGTGGCCCCCACAAAATCATCGATGGAACACGCCCGCGCTCAATATGCGTACGCAGTACTGCACTTTTCCCAACTAAATGTTCCTGTCCAATATATTCATCGAGCGATTTCGGCCGAAGGCGTTCTGCTAATGGTTGCATTTTTTTTATTGCAAAAATATGGGTTTCGTTTGTAACTACACATGAAAGTTTGATCAATTATTAATGACGGTAGCTTATGAAATTCTGAAAAGAGAATTCTCGAAAAGCTGTGCAGTTCAGATTTGGGCAAAAAAGAACGAGAGGAAATAAATTTCCTCTCGCACCGTTATTAACCCTTAAAACCATGACGGTAGTAAAAACTACCGTTTTAAAAACCCAATACAAAGGTACAATTATTTGGCCATTTTAAATAAAAAATAATATTTTTTTCGCCAATTTCATACCTAACAGGTCTTTTTACGTGGTTTAAATTATTGAATTATTGACTTTTAAATCAGATTAAAGTATCTTAAAATGTAAATATTGAAATTTTTGCATCTTTAAAGTATGTCTATACACATTCTGATATATCTTTTTCCTGATATTTTTAATTGCTTGCCAAAGGCTTTCCGCCATCTTTTTTATTCGCCTTTTGGCTTTCGTCTATTGCTTTAAGCAATGTGTGTAACGAATTTCCATCAGTATTTCGCATAAGGAATTCAAATCGTCCTTCCTTTTCTGAAATATTGTAGGCACGTATCTCTTTGAGTACGTTAGCAAAAGCAAGGAATGATTTTGCATCTTTCGGACTCATTGTCGATTTTAGCATCGAGGTCAGCTGCATTGGGTATTTTTCCCAATTTAGGTTCATGTACATGTACCCGGGATGTGCAAATAACTCTTTTAAGTCGGTATCTTTCAGGTTATTTTTCATTCCCCCATTCTGCGCCGCAGCTATTATACTTTCATCGTTCGAAAAAATCAGGTTGTTGTCGAATATTCCAAAGTATGCTTTAATATTGAAAAATGAAACAGTGTAAACTCCGTTGGCTTCCTGAATTAATCCTGTGGGTTGCAATTGGCCTATTAATTGGTCTACTACACTACGGTCGTTCAGCGACATGATGGCAGTAGCCAGTGGCAATACATTTTGATTTACACTGCCCGGGTTGGTCGTAGTGGCATTTTCCGGAATTTGAAAGCCGTGCAACGCAATAATTATGTCGCCCTCAATACTTTTGATGAGGTTCTCTACGTTGAGTGGTGCGTTTGTTTTGGCATCATCTAAAAAAGCTTTGTACGATGGAATATCGTTCAGCCACTTGTAAATACCCGTGGGATTTATGGCCATTCCATAGGTCATATAATTGTCTTCAGGCAAATATTCCAATAGGTCAGTATTGAATTCAGTTTTTATTAATTCGTATTCTTTGAGCATTGCGGCAATTTCATCGTTATATTCCATTTTGGTTGTCCCAAAAATGCCGTTATCTTCAAATTTTGTATGAAACTTAATGTAATTGCCTGTTAGCTTAAAGGGCATTGAATTGGCTAGCATTGCTGATTGGGGAGTTTGCGGCATATCATCGCTCGACACCCAAATACTAAAATCTTCCGTGTTATCTTTAAACTCGTTAAATGTTTTCAGACTTGTAATGGCATTGTCTTCTGATTGCGTCATCAGCAGCTTGGCATAACTGGAAAGCTCTTCTTTGTTTTTCTTTTCGTTTGTAACTACCAACGCCTTTTTGTCGTCGTACACAATTACTAAATCTTTGTGCTCCACGTAGTTCAAACCGTCTTTTTTTACAATGGCCTTATCGGTTTTGGCGTGTGTCAGCAAGTTGTTGAGCGTTTTCTCAAAGTCGCCACTGTTGCGTATAGACAACGTTGCACCTGCAAAAGTTGTATTGTCCAAATGGTCAACAAACATGTATAGGTCTTCGCGAAATTTCAGACCACTTTCCAATGGATTTTTCATAAGTTCCTGAACGAAAGCGTGCATTTCCGGATTCTCTGCTTTCATTTTTTCCATTGCTTCAACCACAAACGTATACTGCTCAGCATCATAAAGCTCGGCCTTGCGGGCAATGTTAAATAAATCGACCGATGCTACCACCTGCGCCGACGATGGAATGGCACTTAGATGCTGATCGGGCTTGGAACACGATGTAAACAGAACAAATAGTCCTGCGATAAGGGTTAATACAGAAAGTTTTCTCATTGTGCGTAATTTTATTAATGATTATTCGTGAATACTATTCTATCGCTTTCGCTGATATTGTTTGCTTGTATTGCTTGTAATTTACTTGTAACGAGCTTTTTGGTGAAAAATGGTGCCGTTTTTTCAATTATCCTAACAAATTTACAAAAAAATATCATAATCATACAAATTGACAAAAGAACAAGTTTAAATCGTCAAGTTTATAATGCTCAAATTACATTTCTTTTTAACCTGATAGCCCTGCTATAAATGGTTCCTCCTTACGTTTTAATAGCATCCGAATCCGTAAGCATTGAAAATAAAAATAATGGTATGTGGTACTTAATTCCCTCAAGGTTTTAATTTTTCAAGGTCAAAACCCTTGCGGAATTTAGGTTAACCCCGATTTGCTTAATCGAACCGAGTCAAGTTTTGCCTGACGAGCTCAACGCAGGTAATATGTAAGCAATACAAAGATATATTATATAATTCTTTGGGAATCTTGGGTTACACTTGACTTGATGCCGGAACAATCCCAACTTATCGGCTTAAGCCAAATAAATATGGTATCTTTGTAGAAAATTTGTAAATAAACACATTGAAAATCCAGATATGCTCGACTTTTTAAAGAAATCATACCCTTTTAACGACGATTTAAAGCGTAATGCGAAAGTAATATTCTTTATTAGTATCAGTATTTTTGTTTTTTTGCTTGTTTTTCAGCCTTTAGAAATTAGTGCATTAGATCAGGGCGATAAAATTTATTTGATTGTTGGTTTGGGAGCAATTACTTTTTTGTCGTTGAGTGTAAACTTGTTAGTGCTTCCAAGTATGGTTCCCCAACTGTTTTTATATCGACGCTGGACCATCTGGAAAGAGATTCTTTGGGATTTGTGGCTGCTCTTCACCATTGCGTTCGGGTATTTTGTGATGTACAAATTTTTGGGTATTGTGGAGTTTAGTTTCAATATGATGCTGCAAATGTTACTAATCGCGATTATTCCGCTTACAGCGCTTATTGTGTTTAACCACAACAGGTTACTCCGACAGCATTTGAAAACGGCCTACGATTTAAACTCTAAATTACGGAGTAGTAAAAACGCTGAAGATAAGTTAGTTCATTTCGATTCTGAATATCAAAAGGATAAACTATCCATTAAAACCCGGTTGCTTGTTCTTGTACGTGCTGCCGACAATTACATCGAGGTTTTTTGGAAAGATGACGGTATTATTAAAAGTCAACTTATTCGAAGTACCCTGCTCAAAACGCAGACTATGCTCGAAGACTACAACTACTTTTTTAAGTGTCACCGATCGTATATCGTAAATATTAATTACATCGATCGTGTTGAGGGAAACTCTCAGGGATACAGGCTGTTTTTCGAAAACCTCAACTTTGGCGTACCTGTATCCAAACCATCCATTAAAGAATTGAAAGAGCGTGTGAAATTCCTTTAAAATATAATGGAGTGCTCATTCTTTCAAATTAATTCCAACTGTTTTATTATTCTTTTGGTTAAGAATGCACATGGGTGTGTTTTATCAGTACTTTTTTGTATCTGAACCTACGCCAAATTGCGATTTTGAATTTTTTTTCAGCTTACTGGATTATCCGTTCAACTATTTTAACCTCGATTTAATGCCATTTTTTTGGCGTTTTTAATAAAAATGCCAAAAGAAATTCGCCCCTGTATCCATTTTTTTCGCCCCTAAACCTCTTGTTTATCCCTATTTGTAGGCCACCCCTCACGATTTAAAAAAACGCCCTCTTTTCTGTTGTAGGTTTGTACCGGAAATCTAATACAACAGAACTATGAAGTCATTAAAAATTGGAAACTTAACTGTAAAATACCCAATTGTTCAAGGAGGAATGGGTGTAGCAATTTCATTATCGAAGCTTGCCGCTGCTGTGGCAAATCAAGGAGGAATTGGTGTAATATCTGCGGCTGCCATTGGCATGACCGAGCCGGGGTTCGAACGGAACTTCCGTAAAGCAAATCAAACTGCATTGCGCAAGCACATAAGGCTTGCGCGTGAAAATTCAGATGGCGTTATTGGTGTTAACCTTATGGTGGCACTTTCCGACTACGATGACTTACTACGTGTAGCCATTGAGGAAAAGGCCGATGTGGTGTTTTTAGGAGCTGGGCTTCCTCTAAAAATGCCTGATTTTGTAATCGAAAAAGGATTCGAGAATATACACACTAAATTTATCCCAAAAGTTTCCGGTGCTAAAGCTGCCAAACTTATTTTTCAATATTGGGCATCGAAATTTGGGCATGTGCCCGACGCCGTAGTGGTCGAAGGCCCCAAAGCCGGTGGCCACCTGGGGTTTAAAAAGGCTCAACTAACCGACGGTC
>JAWOEM010000325.1:0-4873 GCA_046482785.1 Salinivirgaceae bacterium | reverse complement strand
ATGGATTCATCCGAAATCACCATTTTAGATAATCCGGAAAACAGACCTTCGGTTTCATTCTTCACCCAAATGAGTGATTTTCTAAATCGGGGTTAACCTAAATTACGCATGGATTTTGACCTTGAAAAATTAAATCCGTGCGGAATTTAGGTAGTAATTTTTAATACCTTAATAAGTGTCGACTTTCGAGTCTTTTGTGTTTTTTGTAGTTGAATTATGTTTCTATGGCAAAGCCAAAGAAACCAAAAAATGTTAAATGCGTTTGTCCTACAAAAAACCCAATTGCCATTTCTTGAAAGAGATGACAATTGGCTTTTTTTAACCGGTAATCCTAGCTGCAATTATTGATTAATTATTTCCTCCATAATTTTTGGAATATCTGTATTGTCTAAAATTCCATCGAATTTTTCTGCCCCAACGCCATGGGCGTGCATTATAACCGGCAGCCCGGTGTGTGAACCGGTAGTCCATCCTACACCGGATTTGTCGTTAAGCATATTTAAGGCTGTTTGCAAAAATTTCTGCACTGAACCATACAAAAATTCAACCTCGGCATCTTTGTAATTTACCGATTCGTTCCACGATGCTTTCAATATAGCTTTATCATCGGCGCTTAACTCAATGGCGGTGCCTAAGCCCATGTGTTCATCGATAAACGTTAATGCTTCTTGAAAACCAACCTTCTTGTTTATCAGTGGTTTAATGGTTTCGGCCAGTGCATCGAGCGATTGTATTTGGTTGTTGAGTAGCGAGAAATTTGTCTCATAACGTAATGCTTTTGTCCCCAAAGTTAATCCACCTGTTTCGTGGTCGCCAAGCACTACAATTAGCGTTTCGTTTGGGTGCTTTGATGCAAATTCTATGGCATGACCCACAGCATTATCAAAGTCTACAACTTCGTGTACAGTTGTAGCTGCATCGTTGGCATGACAAGCCCAGTCAATTTTTCCACCTTCA
Source organism: Salinivirgaceae bacterium (assembly GCA_046482785.1). Taxonomy (GTDB): domain Bacteria; phylum Bacteroidota; class Bacteroidia; order Bacteroidales; family Salinivirgaceae; genus Salinivirga. Next base: position 3,916 of record JAWOEM010000325.1, on the reverse strand, counting down.
ACCATCAGGAAAAACCCTTTTTCGTTATCGAGCAGCTCAATGCTTTTTTTAGTAATATCGGCCAACGACAGGTCATTGGCGGTCATATCTATGGCGTATGGCATTGCTGCGCCCTCGGTAAGTCGTTCGTGCGCAAAATAGAGCGGTAAATCTGCGTTTGTAGCCTTTTTAAATGCTGCATTTGCACGTAAAACGGTGAACTCCGATTGGGTTTCGTACAAGTTAGGTTGGTTATTTTCCGCGTCGGTAGGATCGTTAAATCCGCCGCCGGCAAATAAATCAAACCCACTGGTAAATAACTGTTTGCCAATAGCGTAGTACTGATTCCTTTTGTCGGCATGCGCATAGAAAGCCGCAGGTGTGGCATGGTCTATCGATACAGAAGAAATAATTCCGACTTTTAGACCAGTCTTTTTGGCTTTTACCGCAATGCTTTCAAGGTTTTTCGAACGATCGGCAGTTTTGCCCAGGGTGTTAATGCTGGTTTTATGACCCGTGGCAAGGGCTGTGCCTGCGGCTGCCGAACCTGTTATAAATCTGTTGTCGGCGTGGGTATAGAACCATCCGTGTGCTTGCATCTGGCTTTGATTGGTTTGTTGCATGCCGGAGGTTCGCATTGTTTGTGCCATCCAAGCTTCTGTTAAACTTAATTGTGGTAACGATACGCCATCACCAATAAAATAAAATACATATTTAACTTTATGGGGCTTTGTTTCATTGTTTGAGGTAGTACATGAGACAAAAACCAGCGCAAAAGCCAGTAATACAGGAAAAAAGATTCGCTTCATAGGTGGATTATTTTTGTGATTTTCTGAAATACGCTTACATACTACTTACCGAACAAATCGGCCAAAGTTTTTCGCTTTCAGATTTGTTAACTTTATCTTAAATATGCATACCTGTTTTACGGCCGGCTCGTTGTATGTAAAATCGCGATCGACATATTGTTTCATGATGATATTAAGTGCATCGACCTTTTGGTCGTAATCGTCGACAAATTCAATGCGTCCTTCGGCCACAATACTCTTGTAATTCATGCCGTAAGAGCAGGCAACCTCTTCGTTTTGCTTATAAACACTGTGCCCTGTACTCATTGTAATACAAATGTGTGGGTTTTTGCGCAAAATATCCATTTTCTTTCCATGTGGGTCGCCGTGCAGGTAAAGGTATCCGTCGTGGTAGCCGAAATTCATCATTACCACGTAAGGTTTTCCATCTGCGTCAACCATTGCCATGGCGCAACTGTCGCATCTTTCAATTATTTCTTCCTGTTCAATTTTGTCTTCAATCCAAACTGTTGGCATAATTTTATATTTTTAATCGATTATTGTTTTTTCATTTCGTGAATTGACAAATAAGATGTCACCCATATTTTCATAGTTCATAAATATCTCTTTGCCATCGTGTTTTACCTGTTCTTCAAGAAACCCAATAATTACAAGACCTGCATCGCCGGATTTTTCACAGATGAGTTCTTTGGACGTTTTGTTTTCGGGTATTTCCACGCTTTCAATGTTTTTCGCCGAAATCGGCAACCTTCCTTCTTCAACGATAGCCAAAATTTGTTCGCGCCCGTTTTGTTTTTTTCCTTCGCTTACAATATTGAAAATACTGATCTGTGATTTTTCCCATGTGGGATGGGCGGTAATTATGTAACTCAAAAGAATCATTTCGTTTGCATTATCAACATCAGTAGCCCTAATCCATACATGAATTCCATTTTTATGATTAACTGGTTTTATCGATGATGCGTACAAACAAATATCAAAATTCCCTGCTCGTACAAGTGGCATGTTTTCAACTATGGCTTGCATGTTTTCTGTATCGGTGCGAAGCGATTCAAAAACCACCATATTATTCTCCATTCCTGAAATACCGGGAAGTTGTATCGACTGTGCAACTGCCGAGGTGTAGGAGGGCGAAATGATGGTGTCCACATAAACGGCACTATTTTTTTGTTCAATAATATGTACCAATTTTTCTAGTTCTTGTGTGGCTTCTGTTGCTAGTTTCGAAGAAAAATATCCGTTTTTCATGTGAATATAGGTACCAAACCCATATTTATATGCCAACCAACCCATAAAATCCAGTGCTTTTTGGCGATTAAACGAATCGCTGCTGATACAAATTGCCGATGGCCGCCACTCTTCGTGTCTACGCGTTTTGTAATTCTTTTGCATGTAAACCTGTAGCTTACGATTAAGTTGGAAAAAAGCACCTTTAAAAATATCTTCCATGCCACGGCGTTGCTTATGTACTTTATTAATGTAAATATATAAAATGCCAATGGCTATGACGGAGGCCAGGGCATATGCAGCATCTATTTTGAACATTAACCATACAGCCATAATAAAACCTATAAGCGACACAAACCAACGGCTTTTAAATGTTGGCCGATAGGATGGAGCTGATCCAAAATGGTTTAGAAATGATATTAATGATAATGAACCGTAGGTTACCATAAAAAACATAGTAATAATTTGTGCTACAATGTTTACATCACCAATAATGACAAAAACCAAGGCGATAATAATTGTCACGAAAGATGCATTAAAGGGTTCACCGTCTTTTTTACGCGATTTGCGTACGATCTTGTTGGCATTGCTCCAAGGTAGTGCCGTATCGTTTCCTAATGCCTGTAAAGTACGTGGAGCAACCATTATGGAGCCCAAAGCCGATGAAATGGTTGATGCTGCCAGTCCCAACGGAATTACATATTTTCCATATGGTGCAATATGTGCCATTATCAGTTGTTCGTTCATCAAATCTTCTGGGGAGGCGCTTGATGCCATTTTCCATGCAATGAAAAAATAAATGACAAAGCCACTCAGTGTCCCGGCAATGGTTCCAAGCGGTATGCTTTTCCCGGGTTTTTTTAAATCGCCGGATAATCCTACGCCTGCGGTCATTCCTGTAAAAGCAGGGAAAATGATGGCAAATACTGTGAAAAAAGAGGCGCTGTTTTTTAAGCTTAGGTTGGAAGAAAAATAGTCAGTTGATCCCCCAATAGGTTCACCCATAAAAAACAACCCCAGTGCAATAAAAAGAACGGCTACAACCACGTAAAGTGCTTTAACACCAAGGTTTGCACCTTTTTTGAGTATGAGCAAGCCTAATAGGGTCATGGCAGGAATACTTACTACCTGACGCGGAAGTGTATAACCATATGTTTCAGAAAACCAATCGAAAAGTGCTGCAAACGACTCCGTGAATGCAATAACATAGAACGCAACACTAATAGCCTGACTTAAATAGAGTGCTATTCCAATAGTGGCGCCTATATTGAGTCCAAAAGAACGACTTACAATATAGTATTCGCCTCCTCCTTGTACTCGTTTATTGGTGGCAATTTCTGAAATGGCCAAGGCTGTTGGTATTGTTACCATGTGGCCAAGTAAAACAATGAAAATAACGCCAAAAAAACCTACTGTGCCAATGGCATATCCAAAGCGCAAAAACAATATGGCACCGAGGATTGTACTTATGGCTGTGAAAAAAACAGGGGCAGTACCAAACTTTGCTTGACTCATAATCTCAATTAGTTATTTAAAAGTAACGGTTGTAAATAAATCTCTGAGCAAAAACTTTCGTTGTACTCACACTTGTTACAAAAATAGAAGTGTTTTGCGAATGTTAGCGCATTTTTATGAATTTTATCGAAGGGAAAGTGTATTTTTCCTAATTGAAATTATAAAGCTATTTTGAACAGAAAAAATCAATACTTGCGGAATTCAGCTATTGCTTTTGGAGTTAAACTTTTACACCGAAAACCACAATATCGTCTATTTGCTCGTTTCCGCCTTTCCATTTCTGGAATGTATTGGTTAAAATGCGCTGTTGGTTTGCCATACTGAGGTGGGCGTTGACTTCAAGGAGTTGTTTAAATCGGTTTTTATTAAACTTTTTTAAATGTTGT
>JAWOEM010000312.1:0-3468 GCA_046482785.1 Salinivirgaceae bacterium | reverse complement strand
AGATGGGACCAAAGTTTCACCGCGCCAGGTCCTCCACACTTTGCTGGAACCGAAACTTGCGCCCAGGGACGGCGATAAAGACCTGGTAATCGTTCGTATTAAAGCTCTCGTTACAATACATTCCCATTTCATGCCTAAATTCCGCATATGATTTTACACAAAATATTAGTGACATTTAGTCTCCACCAGTTAAAACACACTGTAATCTTCAATATTTATGTTTGCGGATATTTATGTCATAAAACATCTTTACAGGTCAATACGGCATATATTTTGATTCGAAAAGACAAATTAACTATGAAACAAAATATATGTATACGAAAATAATTCTACTCACATTATTAGCCATTACTTTATCGACAGTAAGCATTGCAGGAACGCCACTGGAGCGAGCTTTCACCATTACGGGAAAAGTAATTGACCAATCGGACAACCAGCCCTTGGAATACGCCACGGTAAAACTGCTAAAAACTACTGACAGTGCGCTAGTTACCGGATCGATCACGGATATGAGCGGAACATTCAGCCTAAAACATAATGAGCCCGGAAACTATTTGTTACGTATAAATTTTCTGGGATACTATGCAAAAACACAAAACATAACACTCTCTGATGACCAACAAAAGCTAGATATTGGCACTGTAGAACTAATTTCTGATGCCAAAGAGCTTGCAGAAATTGTTGTTGAAGGCAATAAAAACGCAGTAGATTACCACATCGACAAAAAAGTTTTACATGTATCGAAGCAATTTACCTCTGCATCGGGTTCTGCAGTAGACGTTTTACAAAACGCCCCTTCTGTTAAGGTAGATGTTGAGGGGAATGTAGCGCTACGCGGAAACAGCAACTTTACGGTACTCATCGACGGGCGCCCCACAGTGCTGGAAGCCTCTGAGGCTTTGCAACAAATTCCGGCAGGAAGCATTCAGGACATTGAGATAATTACAAATCCATCGGCCAAATACGATCCGGAAGGAACTGCGGGAATTATTAACATCATTACAAAAAAACGCTCGCTAGAGGGTGTTAGTGGTTTGGTTCATGCCAATGTGGGTCTAGATGACAAATACGGTGGTGATGTTTTACTAAATTACCGTACCGAGCATTTCAATTATTTTGTAGGCCTGGATTACAACACAAGAAAATGGCCGGGCACCACCGATCAAGAAACTCGCTTTTACAATTCCGACACAGTGATTTTAGCCAATGGAGAACGAGAACGCAGTGGCGAACGTTACAGCGGAAGAGCAGGAATTGAATGGTTTCCGAACGATAATAATGTATTTAGTGTAACTGCACGCTACGGAAGCCGTGAACACAACGGTTACACAAAAACCGATTTCACGAAACTACATGAACCTACAGGCTATCGGCAGGCCTACACGAGCATTGAAGATGGTGGCCGTGGTGGTGACTTTTACTCAATAGAATCGAATTACACACACCAGTTTAGCAAGGAAGAGCACCGCCTAGACGCCCAGTTAATGGTATACAGCCGCGATGGCAACGAAGAAAACCTTAACTGGCTTTATTTGCCCGATGGAAGCACAGAAAGTGGTCAGAAATCATTGGAGTTTGGACCATCACAAGGCCTACGATACCGATTGGATTACACTCAGCCTTTTACAGAACAGCTTACCCTTGAAACAGGTTTTCAGGGGCGCTACAGAAATTCGGCTGAAGAAAACGAAATTTACGATCTTGATCCTACCGACGAAACATACATTTTTATTCCACAGTACAGCAACGACGTAACCTATTTGCAAAACATCCATGCAATGTATGCACTGGGGAAAGGCGAGTATAAAGGGTTTGGATACCAGCTCGGATTAAGAGCAGAATATACGGGCAGGGAGATCAAACTAGACAATACCGGAGATAAGTCTTCGATTGATCGTTGGGACTTTTTCCCCACGGTGCACTTTTCGTACAAACTGAGCGACCAACACCAGTTGATGGGAAGCTACAGCCGAAGAATAGATCGTCCACGGGGCTGGTACCTGGAGCCATTTATTACATGGACAGATGCCTTTAATGTAAGACGAGGAAACCCTGACCTGAAGCCTGAATACATTAATGCATTTGAAGCAGCACATCAGTTCACGTTTGGCAAAAGTGCCCTTACTACCGAAATTTATCATCGTACGACACAGAATAACATAGAGTGGATTCGCAGTTCATTTGACGAAGGCAACAACATAATGATGCGCCAGCCACTCAACTTAGGGAAAGACTATTCTACAGGGGTTGAATTTGCATTTAACACCAAGTTTTTCAAATGGTGGGATGTAGATTTCACATCGAACCTCTACGACTATCGGGTTGAAGGAGAATACAATGGAGAAGAATTTAACGAAAACAGCTTCACCTACGACATTCGATTAAACAACACATTCGCAATTGGCGATAACACAAGCATACAGCTTAATCCGCGTTACAGCGGGCCGGAAATTGAGCCACAAGAAGAACAATCGGCCTACTATAGAATTGATTGTGCCATTAGACAATCGTTTTACAACAAAAAACTACAACTAACACTTCAGGTAAGAGATATTTTCAGTACAGGTAAATACGAAGCCACAACAAAAGCAGCCGACATCTACAACTATCGGCTCTATGAATACAAATCGCCTATTGTGATGTTCAACATAACATGGCGAATTAATAACTTCAAAAAGAATGGCGGACAACCACAAGGAGAAGGCGGTGAAATGGGTGGCGAAATGTAAAAATACGAATTGAGCAAAGATTAAAAACGCCGACCATGGTCAGCGTTTTTCCTTTTAGAAGAATCACCTATTCTTAAAAACATCAAGTCAGCAAATGGATGGTTATGGTTGGCTTATCCTTCAATTAATGCACTGATTTTATTAATTAAAACCCTCTTATTGATGGGTTTAGCCAAATAATCGTCACATCCGGCTTCAATGCTTTTATCTTTATCTTCGACCATGGCGTTGGCTGTTTGAGCCAGAATTGGAATTGTTTTATTGAACGTTCGAATTTCGCGAGTTGCGTCATACCCGTTCATAACGGGCATCTGAATATCCATCAACACTATATCGGCAGGATTCTCAGCTCGAAGGTAATCAACTACTTTACTGCCATTTTCAAAATGAACAATTTCAGCCTCGGTCTTTCTTAGCAGTTGCTCCAGGAATAAATAATTATTCAAATCGTCCTCTGCCACTAAAATGTGTTTCCCACTCCAGTTGGGGTAATTCATTTTAGCCCCGGCAGTATGTACTTTCACATTGCGCTGCACAGGTGTATATGGAACTGTAAAATAAAAAGTAGCCCCCTCTCCTTCTGCAGACTCCAAGCCAATTTCTCCTTTGAGTAGATGTACAAGCCCCTTAGCAATAGCAAGACCGAGGCCAATACCCTTTTTACTTCGATTGGTCACCAATCCCTTTTGATAAAAGCGATCGAAAATTTGTCGTTGCTCTTCAGCACTTATGCCCCGAC
>JAWOEM010000237.1:0-5994 GCA_046482785.1 Salinivirgaceae bacterium | reverse complement strand
TCTTCCGCTCACTATACATTTAGAAGCTCCAAGGATAATATAAACGCTGCCTTTCATAAAAACATGGAAACGCCTATCGCGACGTGTAATTGAAATTATTCCCTCGCAAATTATTTGAAACCCAAAATCCGCAAAGAATTATACAATATATCTTTGTATTCCTTGCGAATTAACTGCGTTGAGCTCGTCAGGCTAAACCTGACTCGGTTCGATTAAGTAAATCATCTCATTCGGTTTCATTCTTCACCCAAATGAGTGATTTTCTAAATCGGGGTTAACCTAAATTCCGCACGGATTTTGACCTTAAAAAATTAAATCCGTGCGGAATTTAGATGATAAGTCGGGATTAAGAGATTGTGCCGAAATAACTTGATGTTTGAAACGTGTTCTTTTGCCCTTTAACTTTCTTGAAAATTCATTAAATAGCCGGCTATTCGCAGTATTTTCATGTCGCTAAAGAGCAAAACAACTTCCCTGAAACAGATTACTTATTTCATTACACCCCCAACTAAAGGCCAAGTCAACAATAAATTCAGTACTTTTAAACTGCCGTCAACAATAAAGATTGCAAAACTGGCGTTTATCGTGACGAAGTAAGCACTTTGCATAAGATTTATTGACCTTCGCAATTTGTGTTGCACAAAAATGCGACAACAGAAAACAACAAACCATAGATATGGTTATAGAACTATGAATTACTCATGTATTATTAAAAACTTTTTAGATAAAACTTATTATTTTGCCGACCGTTTTGATCAAAAAAATCACATTTAATAAATAAGACATATGTACAGAATTACTGTAATATTACTTACACTGTTGAGCATAAATACATTTGCTCAGAAGAAATCTTACAACATCACTATCGACTGGAAAAATGAGCTAGGCTCAAGACTTCCATATTTCACCGACTGTCAGTACCCCGACTCCCTACCCGAAACACCGCACTACATTAAAATAATAAACGTTCCCGCCAACATTACAGAGGCTGATGTTAAACTAAAAAAAATATCCTTAACTAGTGCTCCTCAATTCAATAATCTGTTAAATGATTCGATACCAACAGAGGTAGTTCCCTCGTACAAAATTGTGGTTACCAAAAAACAAAAACAACTGCAACTGACGTTTAACGCAGCCTTGGTTCAAAATGGAGCTTATTCTCTTGTAACAGGCCTCGATGTTATTGTGCAATATAAACAATCCAATACGCCTGAAAATGAAGCAAAAAGGTCTCATTACAAAACCACATCTGTTTTAAACAATGGGTTATGGCGAAAAATAAGAGTTAAAAAGAGCGGTATTTATAAAATCACCTACAATCAGCTGGTGAGCTGGGGTTTCTCCAATCCGGAAAATGTAAGCGTTTACGGTATGGGAGGGAAACAACTTTCTTATCGAGTAAACAACGATGACCCTTATAGCCTGCCGGAAATACCGATACAAATAAACCGTGGAAACGACGGCGTATTTAACAGCGGCGATTACATTTTATTTTATGGACAAGGGTATATCAACCGAAGCGTAGACCCATACAGCAAACAAATACATCTACACCCGCATGACTATAGTGAGTCCGGGCATTATTTTATCACCACATCAGCAGCTGCCGGCGAACGCATACAGGAGGTTAATCACAACTCGCTTACCCCCGACCGAACACTAAATACTTTTCAGGATGTACAGCTCCATTATCAACGAACAAAAAACCTAAACAAAACCGGACGTGTATTTTTTGGTGATGCGCTTACATCAGGCGAGAGTGAAACATTTTCGTTTAATTTTCCGAATCTTGTTTCTTCTGAATCGGCTCGAATATACACTTACGTAGGGGCAATTTGTGAAGGAACAACTTCCTATTTTCATCATTCTGCCAATGGGACGCAATTTCGGCAAGTTCCCGTAGAGAAAAGCACTTCCTATTTCAAAGGTCATGGCACTGAAAACATTAGTTACATCAATGTAAATGATGAATCATTCAACATTGAGCTAAAATACATGTCATCAAACATTACAGCTACCGGCCATGTGGGAAAAGTATTGGCAGAAGTCACGCGCAACCTAATATTCACAAACGGGCAAATGGTTTTTCAAGCTCCCCAATACGCTTTCCGCGATTTAAATATTGAATACAACATACAGGGAGTAACAAGCGAAACCCAGATATGGAATATTGGAAATGGTCGAACACCGCAAAAAGTAGAATGGCAAAGAAATGGCACTACAGGTCAGTTTGTTTTTCCGGCAGATGAGCATAACTTATTTATAGCCTTCGACGACAGTGACTATCTAACACCAACCGATGCCGGAGAAGTGGAAAATCAGAATATCTTAGCCAATAATATCTATGATTACGTTATCGTAACTCATCCGAAATTTCGCCCACAGGCTGAAGAATTAGCCTCTTTTCACACCGAACACAGCGGTATGCGTGTATTGGTTATTGAACCCCAAACCATTTACAACGAATTTTCCAGTGGAACCCAAGATGCATCGGCCATTAGAAATTTTCTAAAAATGCTCTACGACCGTGCCTCTACGCCAGACGAAATGCCAAAACATTTGCTGCTTTTCGGCGATGGCTCCTACGATAATATCAGCACAGAAAATAATACGAACCTAATTCCTACCTTTCAAACAAATCGAATAGAATCATACCTATCTGTAGCATGTGATGATTTTTTTGTAATGCTCGATATTGGTGAGGGTGGCGATGAAGGTGATATTGATTTGAATGGAACACTAGACATGGGTGTGGGGCGCTTTCCGGTAAACAATACGGATCAGGCAAATATTTTATTAGACAAAACCACTTCCTACATCGGCAATCCAATACTAGGTCCTTGGAAAAACGAATTACTATTTGTTGGCGACGATGCTGATGGAGGTGATTATTACCTACAACAACACAGCTACGCATTATCCAATATTGTGCGAGATAAATATAAGTGGCTCAACCCACGAATGGTTCTGATGGATGCCTATCCACAGCAATCGACACCTGCAGGCGAACGGTATCCCGAAGTTACCAAAGCCATAAACGAACATGTGCACCGCGGAGTGCTACTAATAAACTACACCGGACACGGAAGTGAAACACGCCTGGCACACGAAGCTATTCTCGATAAAAACACAATTAGCAGTTGGACTAACGAAAAACTTCCCTTTCTAATGACCGGTTCATGCGAAGTAAGTCGATTCGACAATAAAGACCAACAATCCTTGGGAGAGGCCATTCTGCTAAAACGCAACGCAGGAGTAATGACTCTTTTCTCCACCACACGCGTAGTTTATGGTCATTCGAATCAGGAACTAAGCAAAGAATTTTACAATCAGATATTTACACCCAACGCAGATGGAACATATAAAACACTAGGCGAACTTATTGCACTCACAAAAAACCGAACAGGAGGCAATAACAAACGAAACTTTATGCTCTTTGGCGATCCGGCCTTACGCTTAGATATTCCGCCCATGCGCATTGTAGCCGATTCAGTAAATGGGAACGATGCAGAAGTATATCAGGACACACTAAAAGCACTGAAAAAAATAACCATGTACGGGCACATAAGTGACTCTTCCGGAAATAGTAAAACAAATTTTAACGGAACACTTTACCCTACTGTTTTCGACAAAATGACGAGAAAAGAAACATTAAATAACGACAACAGTTCCAGCGGCACATTCAGTTATTCAGAGTTTAGCAATATCATATATAAAGGACAAGCATCTGTACAAAACGGCAAATTCCAGTTCGAATTTATTGTACCCATCGATATTAATTACGAATTTGGACGTGGGAAAATTTCGTTCTATTCGGAAGACGGCACTACCGATGGTTACGGATATTTCGATAATTTTTTGGTGGGCGGCTCCGATACAGCGCAAATAAACGACACCAAAGGTCCCGAAATTTCAGTTTACCTGAATGACACAACCTTTATAACAGGAGGAACCGTAAACGAATCGCCTTTACTTATTGCTCATTTAACCGACGAATATGGCATAAATACCACCGGAAACGTTATAGGACACGACCTTACAGCAACACTAAACGACAATATCGACAATAAAATAGTTTTAAACGACTTTTTCGAAAACGACTTGAACAGCTACCAGTCGGGTAAAGTAAATTACCAACTTTTAGATTTAGACGAGGGATTAAACACCATGAAAGTAAAAGCATGGGATATACTTAATAACTCATCGGAAACCTACCTCGACTTTTTTGTAGCCAACTCGGCAGAAGTTGCTTTAAAACATGTGCTCAATTACCCAAACCCATTTACAACAAATACAAAGTTCATGTTTGAACACAATCAGGCATCGCAATTGCTTAATGTACGGGTACAAATATTTACCGTGTCGGGCAAATTGATAAAAACTTTAGAAACAACTGTTGCAGGTACACAATATATGAATAATCCCATCGTTTGGGATGGAAGGGATGATTTTGGCGACCGCATTGCACGCGGCGTATACATATATAAACTAAGAATTTCGACACCCGAAGGCAAGAGTGGCGAAAAATTTGAAAAGCTCGTAATATTACGATAATTGCAAAAAAAAACTAATTTTGTATCCTTATTTAAAAATAGAATAATAATGAGATTGATAAAGATTTTAGTACTACTAACCGCTTTTGTGTTAGGAAGTATTGTGACAGCTCAAGGACAAGCAGACTATAATGAACTTCTTGCAAACAAAAAGTATAACCCAATACGCACAGCAGTTCCCTTTCTAATGATTGCACCCGACTCCAGAGCAGCAGGAATGGGCGATGTGGGCGTAGCAACAAGCCCCGACGAAGGGTCGATATACTGGAACCCGGCCAAACTGGCTTTTATCGATAACGATTTGGGAATGAGTGTAGCATATACTCCATGGTTACGCCAATTGGTAAACGACATTAACCTTTACCACCTTGCAGGTCATACACGTTTAGACGAAAACCAGGTAATTAGTGCCTCATTGCGGTATTTTTCATTGGGCGATATTAACTTTACAGATAACACGGGAAACCCGATTACAACATTTAACCCAAACGAACTGGCTGTTACAGGAAGCTATGCCAGACGCTTGGGCGATGCTTTTTCGATGGCACTATCGGCCAAGTATATCCACTCAAACCTAAGTGGATCGTCAGACGCCAGCACTCACCCCGGAAATGCATTTGCATTTGATTTGGGCATGTTTTACACAAAGCCCTTGAAAATAGATGGCCGCGATGCAACAATGAATTACGGAGCCAGTTTCACCAATATTGGCTCAAAAATGTCGTATTCAGAAAATACAAAAAACTTTCTTCCCATGAATATGCGCCTGGGAGGTTCATTCATGTTCGATATCGATGGCTACAACAGTATTGGTTTGGCAGTAGACTTTAACAAACTGCTTGCACCAACCACCGTATGGGAGTACGATGAAGAAAATGAGCAATATGTTGGTGGCGAAACCAGCGATGTAGCAGTAGCCACAGCCATTGTAGAATCGTTTAGCGATGCACCCGGAATTGATGGCATGTCGACTTTCGAAGAAGAAATGAAAGAAATAAACTCATCAATTGGAATTGAATATTGGTACGATAAAAAACTGGCATTTAGAACCGGATATTTTCATGAACCACAAGAAAAAGGGAACAGAAAGTATTTTACAGTAGGTGCCGGTTTGCGACTAAATGTATTCGGACTTGACATTGCCTACCTGATACCTACAGCAGCAAACAATCCGCTTGACAATACCATTCGCTTTTCGTTATTATTTAATTTCGACGCCATAGCACAGCAATAATATGCAAATAAGAACAGGACTAGGATATGATGTACACCGCCTAAAACCAAACGAAACATTGGTTTTAGGCGGTGTTTCAGTTGAACACACCAGGGGAACCGTAGCACACTCAGATGGAGATGTGCTGCTTCACGCAATTGCCGATGCTCTACTCGGAGCTGCAGCATTAAAAGATATTGGCTATCACTTCCCCGATAATGACCCAAC
>JAWOEM010000232.1:0-15652 GCA_046482785.1 Salinivirgaceae bacterium | reverse complement strand
GTTTACTTCAATGCTTCGTGTTTAATCTCCTTTGGGTTATTCTTATTTTATGTGCCGTGTTTTATTTTTTCAACAGCAACGGTTAAATCTTCCCAAGAAGCGTCTAGTTCCCTTAAAAATGCTTCTCCCTTTTCTGTTAGAGCATAATATTTGCGCGGTGGCCCTTGCGTAGATTCTTGCCAGTGATATTTAAGTAACTCACTGTTTTTCAGTCTTGTAAGTAATGGGTAAAGCGTTCCTTCAACCACAATAAGTTCAGCCGTTTTTAGTTCTTTGATAATATCGCTGGCGTAGGCATCGCGATTTTTGAGCAAACTGAGAATGCAATATTCCAGTATGCCCTTTCGCATTTGTGCTTTGGTATTTTCTAGTTTTATCATTAGTTATGATTTTTATAAATTGTAAATGAGGGTTTTACTTTATATTCTTACGAGAAAAGTAGATTGTACCCAAAACAGATATAATCAGGAAATAGCCTATTGAAATCCATTCGTGTTGGGTAAATATTTCCGACGATCCGCCACTCATAATTCCCGGCGAAACTTTTGCCGGAAGCGACCACGGCCAATAATCTACATATTCCCAGCCTAGCAGCATTATGGAACCTGCCAATGTGGTTGCAAATCCAAAACCAATGGGTTTAATAAAATTTTTGAACTGTAAACTGATAAGGAACTGAATAGCAATAATTCCCAACGATGCCAGAATCGATTTTACTATCTGAATGGACATCATTTCCAATGGTATGGGCTTATCTAAAAATTGTGTTTCGGGTACTATGCTTCCCAGAATTAATCCAAATACGATTATGGAAAATACAAATACAATGTGTGTAAGAATGGTGTAGTAAATGATTATCAATAGTTTAGCCCAATAATACGTAGCGCGGGAATTGGGAAGGGTCAGCATTTTTTTAAACGCATTTGCCCGGTGCTCTGTTTGTACCACTAAAGATGTTAACAGTACCAGGAATAGCGGCAATAAAAATGTAGCTACCGATTGCCAGTTATATTTTAAAAACAATAGCCACGGAGTTGGGTGCATGGGGTTTTGAATAATACCCGGTTGGCTTCTGATAACCAGAAACATAATGGCGGGAATAAGCAAACCGCCTAAAACCGACAACCAAAATGCCCATGTTTTACGGGTTTTTAAATATTCTGCCTGAAGCAGACCATTAAATGCTTTTAGTTCGTTGAATATTTTAATCATGAAAAATGCTTTTAAAATGTTAAGTAATTGGTTCGTGAATACATAGTTCAGGGTGAATTATTTGTTTTGCCCTTCTTCGGTTACCTGAATAAACAATTCTTCCAAATTATTTTTAATGGTAAATGCCTGATATACTTCTATATTTTGATCCATAAGCATTTTTATTGCTTTGTACTGATCGGCAGCATCAGCGGGTTGTATTTCTACCAGCTTATCAGGGGTTAGTTTGGCGTTGTATGGATCTTTTAGAATTGATTCGGCTTTTTGAGGTTCAGAAGTTTCCAATCGGAAAAGCTTTGTGGCATGAGCCATTAACGCTAATTGATCCATTGAACCTTCGAAAATGCCTTTGCCCTGATGAATAATCCCAACATGGGTGCACATTTTTTCGATTTCGCCCAGCAAATGGCTCGATATGAAAATGGTTTTACCCTGTTTTTTATTCAGTTCGACAATCAGTTCGCGTATTTCGTACATTCCTTGCGGATCGAGTCCATTGGTTGGTTCGTCTAAAATAAACAGTTCCGGGTTGGGGAGTAATGCCCCTGCAATTCCCAATCGCTGTTTCATACCCATAGAATAGCCGCCTACTTTTCGGTGTCGGTCTTCAAACAAATTTACCGTGCGCAGTACTTCATCAATTTGGGTTTTATCGAACATGCCTGCTTTGCATAAAATCTCCAGATTTTCTCTTCCCGTAAGATGCTTGTAGGCTGTGGGTTCTTCTATCATGGTAGAAGAATGTGCCCGCGCATAGCGTTTATGGGTCGAAATATTATTGCCAAACATGTTTATAGTTCCCTTTTTGGGAAATAACAGGCCGGCAAGCATGCGAATGGTTGTGGTTTTTCCTGCCCCATTTGGCCCCAAAAAACCGTATATGCTTCCTTGGGGTACGTCTAGGTTGAGACCGGTTACGGCATTTTTTTTACCACGAAAGTGGAATGTCAAATCCCGGGTTTCAATAATGTTTTGCATGGTTTAATAATTTAAGGTTCTATAATGTGACAAAGATATATATTTTTTACACTACTATGCAAAACATAGTAGTATAATTTTCACAAAAAAAAACCTGAATTCTTGCAAAATTCAGGTTCTACTTGGTGTGTGAGTGTTTTATTTTTTGGTGTAAAGTATTGGCGATTTTCAATCCTTGGCTTTAGACATGCCAATATCAATTATTTTTGTTTTAGCTTTTCCAAAATCCGGATAATCGATAAAATCGGGATTTGTTTTCTGATACTTCATTACTTCTTTCATATTTCTGCGGAAATACCTTGGTAAATCGTATTCTCTGTCAAATCCGTATTTTTCCAGAATATCTTTCATTTCTTCATTGTATTCTTCATACAAATTTTCGTTTTCTTTCTCGCTATTTTCCTGAAGTTTGGGCCAATATTTTTCCATGAGAAGGGCTCGCTGCTCATTTACAATTTTGGCGTACACTTCAGTTGACATTTCTTTTTTTTCGCTTTTCGTTTTCGCTGTTTTTTCATTGCTACTATCTTTTTTGGGGTCTGAACCACAGGAGTAAACGAGCATTGAAATTGCAATACCGATAAATACAATTTGTTTTTTCATAATTGATGATTTTAGTTAATGTATGATAAAGATACTTCAATACAGGTTAATAGCCAAAATCAATTTTGTTTTAGAGTATTTTAGCGAAGAATTCTTTCGCCTTTGGGGTACTGTATCAAATTTGGAAAGGTGTTAACTTATATGCTGGGCACTGCTCTTAGCTCGGTATTTAATCCAGGTGTGAATAAATACCCCAAACAATATAAACCCGGCACCTGCCAGTTCCTTTATGTTTAGTGTTTCATTTATAAAAATATAACTACACAATGCCGCAAAAATTGGTTCCGTGGCCAAAATGATGGAAACTTTTATGGCTGCCACGTATTTTTGCACCCAGACCGTAATAAAATAGCAAACCAGCGTTCCAATTAAGCCCAAATAGATGAGAGACCATGTAGATTGTGTTGTAAGTTCCGGTAAACTATCGTTTGTAAAAAGCATTACACTTCCACTTACAATCATTGCGCCCATAAACTGGTACAGTACCAGGATGCCAGCATCAGTTTTTCTAACAAACTGTTGTGCAAAAACAATATGGAATGCCAATGAAACTGCTGTTATCAGAGTAATTATATCTCCAATATTAATGTTTGTTTCCAAATCGTAGGTTAGTAAAAACAACCCCGACAAAACGATTCCAATCGAAATAAGATCGATTTTCATAATTTTTTGGCGATAAAGGCTAAATAGCAAAAAGGGAACGATTACTACTGCCGATCCGGTGATAAAGGCACTATGTCCGGTACTGGTATATTTGAGACCTATGGTTTGACTTAAATAAATTGATGCTAATAAAATACCCAAAACTAAACCATAAAGTAGTGCATGTGGGTTCAATAATTTTCGGGGCGCACGAATTAAATTGTAACCAAGCAATGCAAAAAAGGCTAATCCGGTGCGTGTAAAAACTATAAATGATTCATCTACAGTAGTTACTGTATCTTTAATTATAAAAAATGTAGAACCCCAAATAAGGGAAACCAGAAAAAGTAAAAATGTGTACATGTGCGCTGATTATACGATAAAGCAAATGTAGAAAAATTAGTAAGTGTTTAACGTAATTGATAATTTTTTTGAGATTTTCTACGTAAGTGCTAAAAAAAAGAGCGATACCGTAGCATCGCTCTTGAATGGTTTTACACAAAAACAAATTAATCTACAGTCATGCCTTCGTTAAAGTCTTCTGAGGTTCCATTTCTATCGCCGTTTTGCAAGTTTCTTCGTTTAAATCCCTCGTTTATTCTGTAGGTTAAGCCCACATAAAATACCGGAAAATCGGGGCGACGAATAAATTGGTTTTCGTAACCCGGGCCGCGCGAGGTGAAGTTCCATTCAAAATTGCCAAATGGATTGCGGACTCTGGCCGATACGGTAAGCCGGCGATCTAAAATCATATGTTTGTAGCCAAATCCGGTGAAGTAAAATCCTTCGCGCTCACCTTGGCTTGTAACCGTGGGCGAATAGTACATGGCAAACATTTGTAGGCTTGCATTGCGCGAAAAACTGATGTTAGCATTGCCATTTACCTTATGATTAAACGATTCGTACGATTCAGTGAGGCCATTGTCTACCGCATCAATTGTATAGCGAAAGAAAGAATACGAAGCATTGATACTAAGCCACTTGGTAAATTTATTTCGTCCGCTAATTTCAGCTCCTAACGACGATTCTTTATCTACATTATCGAAGGTTAATAGTATGGTGTTGTTGTTTAGAATATCTTGTACCCGACTAATTTTATTGTCGGTTTGTCTGTAATATACAGATGCATTTACAAATGCTTTTCCTATGTATTTCAAATAATTTAATTCAATGGAATGCGCATATTCAGGATCCAGAAGTGGGTTTCCTTTTCGAATCGTATATGCATCGGAGCGCTCTTCATAAGGGTTTAAAAAATAGGTGCGCGGACGGTTTACCCGACGGCTGTATCCTGCCATTAGTTTATTGGCTTCATTAATTTCGTAGCTTACATGAAGGGTCGGATACACAGTAAAAATCTCATTTACATTTTTGTCGTTGGTCGAAAGCTGTTCTGTTTCTACCCGACTGTATTCTCCGCGTAAGCCTAATTGATATTCAAACCCGCCAATGGGACCCGAGAACATGGCATACATGGCATGAATATCCTCTAAATACCGAAAATCATTTGCAGTTATTGCCGGGTCGGGATTAAAAATATCGCCGCTCTGTTGGTAGTCGATTTTTCGTAACGATGATTTGGCGCCGGTTTCCAATTTATTTGAACCTAAGGGAAGTGTATAATCGACTTGTGCGGTGGTGTGTATGTGGTCTTCTGTTGTTTCGGTTAGCGTCTCTTCAATCAGTGTGTTTTCTATATTTAGCGTATCCATGTATGTGTAGGCCTCTTCAATTTCAGCCTCTGTAGAATGAGTACCCATAATTCTAATTTCATGATCTTTTTCCTCGAACTTATGAACATATACCCCTGAAATTTCGTAGGAATTGTCTTCATCAGTATTTTCCCCTTTTGAAAACGTTTTTATGAGATCGGGGTTGAGGATTGAGTATGAGGTGTAGAAGCTTTCATTAAATCGCTCACGTTCACCAATACGGTAATTGCCACTTACCGAAAGGAGATTCCGGTCATTAAAATCGTAGTCAATTCCTGCTTTAATCGTGTGGTTTGAGCGCATTCGGCCTCTATCGCCAATTTCGTTACGGAAAAGGGTATCGGTTTCTTTGTAAGTTTCGTAGTACGACTCGCCTTCACCTCCGCGTCTTCCCTGCCTGAAAGAATAACCACCCACAAGATTTATTTTATTTTTTCGATAATTCAAATTGGCCGACGCATCGTATCGGTCCTTGTTACCTGCAGAGGCACTAACAATTCCGTTAAATCCGCCTTTCATATCTTTTTTCAAAATAATGTTTAAAATTCCGGTAAGTCCGTCCGGATCGTACTTGGCAGATGGGTTTGTAATAATTTCAATTTCTTGAATAGAGCTGGCCGGAATTTGCTGTAAAGCCTCACTACCCTCCATTGCAGTAGGTTTGCCGTCGATAAGCACTGTAAAATTGCTACTTCCTCGAATGGATACATTTCCGTCGATGTCTACTTCAACTCCCGGAGTATTTTCCAGAGCATCTACAGCCGTTCCTCCTGTGGCTGCAATATTTTCGCTTACGTTTACTACGCGTTTATCAATTTTGTACATCACCTCTTCTTGACGCGCAGTAATGTTCACTTCATCGAGTGCTACATCGGCCGGAGTTAGTTTGAGCGCTTTTAAGCGAATTACCGGGTTGTCATCGGAAATGGTTATTTTGTTTAAACGATGACTTTGATACCCGATAAATTTTATCCGCATATTGTACGTACCATTTTCTACATTATCGATTTTGAAAAATCCTTTTTCGTTAGATACTGTACCATTTACCAAAGTTGAATCTGATGAGGAAAAAAGTGCAACATTGGCATATTCTACCGGGTTTTCTGTTTGGGCATCAATTACCCGACCCATTATTCCCTTTTTTATCATTGGTGCGCCACTATGTCTTGGTTGGCCAAACGCACTTAGTGTGCTCACAATAATTGCCGTA
This sequence comes from Salinivirgaceae bacterium, assembly GCA_046482785.1. Classification (GTDB taxonomy): domain Bacteria; phylum Bacteroidota; class Bacteroidia; order Bacteroidales; family Salinivirgaceae; genus Salinivirga. The sequence goes on along the minus strand of JAWOEM010000232.1, from coordinate 9,295 downwards.
GCAAATAGTATACGTCTCATAATCTGTAATTATTTTGTTATCGATTTTTCGTTCTCAAAAATATGGTAATTGAATCGCAATTAATTCAACTCCGCAATAAGTGTACGATTCCGAAAATTGCAAATGGTTTAATGCAGAAGAAAAAAAATAGTAGAAAAATCGATGGGAAAGAAGGGCAAGGAACGCAAATGGCTAAAGATTTGGCCATTATAACTTGATGTTTTAAACTTGTTCTTTTGCCCTTTAACTTCTTTGAAAACTCATTAGGTAGGTGCTTGTTCGCAGAGCGAGAATCGCTCAATTTGGGTTTCAGTTGCTACAAAGCAACTATACTAAAACGACCTATTTATTTCGTTCTAATATCTTATGTTCTAAGTCGTTGTTTTATATGTTTACACAGAAAACGATACTCGCACAAATTATTTACCTTGTTTTTTAAAAATCAACAGGTCGCGTTTATTCTTCTTATTGATACTGATATAATACAATTCATCTTTGGTAAATATTTCTTTTTGCTGAACGCCTCCCTCCTTTGGCACGCAACCGCGCGGTGTATCGTAGCATTCAACCGTATCAATGGCGTGCGTTTCTAAATCTACTCTCCGATATTTAGAGGAATATCTGGCGAAATCGAGAAATAAAAACCTTCCTGTTGGACCCACAAAACTGTTGCTCAAATCGAACCATTCGGGAATATTATAGGTGGCTTTCGTTTCCCACGATGGAATTTCGTATAAAACAACTACCGTAGGATGACTGCTGTAACTAACCACTAAAAAGCGTTCCATTGGATCTAACATAAGTTCGTGTGCCACAGGCCTGCGAACGCGTGGCGCATTTATTTTTTGATCGAACAAATAGCCATCTTTTGAATATTGAGCATGCGCATCGTTTTGCACGACAATAAAAATAAGTATCCCCACAAAAAATATAAGGCGATTCATAGTCTGGTTAATTTGGTGTTAAAATTAGCACTTCTGGTTTAATTTCCAACGCACAGAAATACCTGTTCATAATCGAACATAAATGGTTTTTTATTTCAAGATTACATTTAAAAGAGGCTAAAATATTATTTTTACCCATTAATAGGCTGGTTTATAACCGATCATACAAGGGGAGTAAAACCTCCTAGGAACAGAAAAATGAAAATGTATTGTAAAGGAATAATTCATTAAATGGCACAAAATCAATAATTTATTAGACATATTAATTATCAAAAATTCATATTATGAAAAAATTATCATTGGTATTTGTAAGTATTTTTGCAGTTACCTTACTTTTTGCCCAAGATGACGCAAAAGAGGAAAAGGAAGGGTATAAATTTGAAACAGTAAAAGAAGTGAAAACTTCAACCGTAAAAAATCAGTACCGAAGCGGAACGTGCTGGTCCTTTGCTACACTTTCATACATTGAATCTGAGATTTTACGAAATAGCGGAGAGGAAGTTGATTTATCAGAAATGTGGGTAGTGCGCCACGTATATTCCGATAAAGCTAAGCGTCATGTACGTATGCACGGTCATTTTAATTTTGGTGGCGGCGGAGCCTTAAACGATCCGTTCGACATGATGGACAAATATGGTTTAGTTCCAGAAGCAGCTTATGCAGGATTAGAATATGGCGAGGACAATCATGTGCATGGTGAGTTTGACCAAGTGTTGTCGAGTTACGTTGAGGCTGTAATTGAAAATAAAAACCGCAAGCTTACCACTGCATGGCACGATGGTTTCAACGGTATTTTGGATGCTTATTTGGGAGAAACACCCGAAACATTTGAATATAACGGCAAAACATACACACCACGTGAATTTACCGATGAGGTGGTAAATCTAAATCATGATGACTATGTTTATTTATCATCATTTACACACCACCCTTTTTATGAGAAATTTATTGTCGAAGTCCCGGACAACTGGTCGTGGCAAAAATTTCACAATGTACCGCTTGATGAGTTAATCCAAATAATGGATAACGCTATTGATAATGGACATTCTATCGGCTGGGCTTCAGATGTTAGTGAGAAAGGCTTTTCGTGGCGCAACGGCGTTGCCATTGTTCCTGAAACAGAAACCGAAGAACTTGCCGGATCGGAAAAAGAGAAATGGGAAAAAATGACAGAAAAGGAACGCAAAGAACGTATGTTTAGTTTTGATGAACCGGTTCCGGAAAAGACTATTACACAAGAAATGCGTCAAGAAGCTTTCGATAACTACCAAACTACCGACGATCATGGAATGCACATTGTAGGTATTGCAAAAGACCAGAATGGCGCAGAATATTATAAAGTTAAAAACTCATGGGACAATAAAAATGTGTATGAAGGATATTTTTATGTATCAAAACCTTTTGTACGGTATAAAACTATGAGTATTGTCGTTCATAAAGATGCTCTGCCAAAAAGTATTGCCAAGAAACTGAATTTGGAATAAGTCAATTGTTTTTTCCAGAAAGCTGTCTGGCGTTAGGTTTTCCTTTAATGAAAATCTGTGCCTGACAGCTTTTTTTTATTTCCCCAAAATTCTATAACGGATACCGTAATAATAATTTTTGATTGGGGATCTACGGTTCGTACAAACCCGATGTGCTGTACAGTAGCTTCCGCTCTGGCGTTAAAAACGAGGTGAGTTGAAAATAGAAACTATGGATTATTTCCGGACTGTCTGCTTGAGCTGTAAACTGCGCCATGCGTTGTACTCCTGTTGAAATCGTTAAATTTATCGATGTATTTACCAGATAACGAACGGTAAAATCGCCGCTCACGGCCTTTTGTAAATTTCCTTGTAGGGTTTCATGCCCATATTCCGATGTCCTATCGGTATACGAGCGGTAAATATTTTGCCCATAATTCGTGTCTGTATCGCCTACCCCCACCGATGCATGGGAAAGTCGAGCTAAAGCCTCAATTCTTTTGTAACTCCAGGTGCCAACAATTAGTAGTTCGCGAAAATTGGCGCCAAGCGGATGCGCCAGAGGGTAAGCTTTGGTTCCGTAATTCTGCATCGACTGAATATGGGAGTAAGTAAAAGGTCTGGCACTACTCAGTTCAGCCAACATATTTAGTTGATGCTGTCCAAATTGCTCCTGTGCCGAAAATCCACCCTGAAATGCAAACTTGTTTGCCCACCAACCATCGCCGCTTTTAAGCTCCTTTAAATAAAACTCATCAATGAGTCCTTGCCCGTATATTTTTACCCATGCCGTTGGTTGCCAACGAAATCCGGCGCCCATCAGTACATTATCTGGCGATGGCGAACCAAGATTAAATTCTACAGGCCTGAAAAATATTATGGGGTTAAGGTAGCTTAGATCGTATCCTCGGTTTGTAAGAGAATCTTCAGCTTTCCAAATTACAGACTCGTATGCATAAAGGTGAAGTGTTTTGTGCAAACGAAGATTCACCGCGTGAGTGGTCATATATTTTGGATACAATTTGTCAAAATTGGGCCATCGCACATCTTTCAGAAGATGATAACTTACGGAATAATCGATTTTCCAAAACGATGTTGATAGTTGTGCAAACGGGTGAGGTGTATGTTCGTTCCCTAAAATTACTGAATGGTATCCGTCTCCCACAAAATGATTGTCTTGCCCTACTTCTATTAAAAAAAAATTGGAGGGCTCATACGCAGCACGCCAATTCACATTCATTGCATTGTAGAAATCGTTATTGTGTTTACTCCAAAGAATACCGGGAATCAAACTATTGTCTATTCGGCTATCACTTGTTGTTTTTACATCCGATAGGTAGGTTGTAAAATCCATTGAAAAGAATAGTTTATTCGTTATCTTTCCATCGAAAGCCACTCCTGCCCCAAGTGTTCTGCCGTTTTTTTTGTCTTTCGATAATGTGGAACCTACGTTTACATGAGGGTTTCCCACAAATAGTACTGAACTGTTTGCGTAATGAAGCATTGGGTTGCTGCTTGCTTTTTCAAAAAACCTCCCTGTGCTTTTTGTGATAGAGTCCAACTTTTCTATGCTTGACCAAGGTTTGTTTATTAGTACTGTATCGGGAAATAGTCCTTTACGAAAATATCCGGACTGTTGTGCAAAAAGGCGCCCATTTGTGTTTAAAACCAAAGTGATAAATAATAGCGCTACTGAAATGAAAATCCGGTTGTTCATAAATTATTTTATTCCTGTACACAAATCAAATGTGCAAGATAATAAAGATATGCGCTCAATTTCCGTAAGCTTTTATTTTTTTATAGTCAAAATGGTTGCTGAATTTGGGTTTGAGTATGAAATGGGGTATAATTATCTCACAATAGTGCGCTGTGTCAAATGGAAGTTAACTCGAAGAGTAATGAAGCTTATGGCGGCAATTTGCAAGAATGTAGCCGGTTTCATTATTTTTATTGCCAATTTTGGATGCTAAAAAAAGAAAAAGGTGGTTGCCTGCACAGACAACCACCCCTCTGTGGTTATGAAATTTTAATGGTTCTTGCCGGTTTTGGTTTTGCCTCTTCCTTTTTGGGAATTGTAATTGTTAACTCTCCATTTTCGTATTTTGCACTAATCTTGTCTGAATCAACAATATTTTCCGGCAAGGTGAATGTACGTGTAAATGACCTGTAGCTGTACTCACGGCGAGTGTAGCTATCATCCTTATCTTCTTTCTTGTCCTCTTTTTCAGAAGATATGGTTAGCATGTTTTCATTCAAATCAATGTTGAAATCCTTTTTATCCATGCCCGGCACAGCCACTTGTACCGTAAACTTGTCTTCTTCATCTTTAATATTTACAGCGGGTAAGGTTGTATTACTCGCCGAGTAATTGTTCTGCGACCAGTTTGTGAGCTCCTTATCGAAAAAATCACCAAACAAACCGGAAAAAGTCGGAAATAAATCATTTTTACGTGGTAACATAACGAACTCCTTTCTTTTTTAGTTAAACTTATTGTATTCAATAAACATAGATCAAAATAGATGCCATTGCCATTTTATGTCAAAATTTCACTGAAGCTTGCCATTTTGACACTAATAGTATCTTATAACTGGTTTTATTTGACCCGGAGTTATTAAAAGAGTGCTAAACAGATATGTAAACGGTCAATTTTCATGAAAAGTGGGGAATTATAATCGATTTTTTGCACCTTTGTTTAAATCAAATTATTATTCAAGCTTTAGTCATAAAAAAACAAACACTATGAAGTATCTCGTTTTAATTATTGCTTTGTTCGGAACTGTTATCGTCAAGGCCGAAAACATTGATGATGCCATTCAGCATAAGAACTTGCAGGAGGCCTATAAAGGTCATCATCAGGTATTGGTTTTCGATTCTACCGAGGCCGATGTGCAAGAATCCGGACTTAGTTATGTGGTTCGTAAACAATTATTTTACGCACTTGATAAACAAGGAGCGGCTGATTTGCATCAGGTAACCTACAATTACGATCCGCTTTCGGCCTTTGTAGAAATAAAAAAGGCCATCATAATTCGAAAAGATGGAACACGCGAAAAACTCGATAGCACACATGTGTACGATTTTCCGCAACCTGCCCGCATGATCTACTGGGGGGCACGACAAAAAATGGTCGAAGTCGGCAGCTTAAATCCCGGCGATGCCCTTTACGTGGAAGTCTTCCGAAAAGGTTTTACTTATGCCCTTTTGCAAAGCGGAGGCGATGATGAACAGTATATCCCTCCCATGCGCGGCCATTATTACGATATCGTAAAATTTCAGGAACCATTTCCTATACATCGAAAAGTCTTTGAAACGCATATCCCAAAATCAAAAGAAGTTCAATATCAAACCTTTAATGCCAACTTTGTTGTAAAAGAATCGGAAGGCGATAAGCAAACCTTTTATTTCCAACTCGATTCTATTTTTCCCGTTAAGCGCGAACCCAACATGGTTGGACTCGACAATGTTATTCCCAAAGTACTTATCACAACCAGTCCCGATTGGGAAGCAAAATCGAAATGGTTTTATGGAGTAAATGAAGATTTTGGAAGCTTCGAAAGTACTCCCGAAATAGATGAAAAAGTTAATGAAATTCTGTCAGGAGCAAAAAGCGAACTCGATAGTATCACACTTTTAAACCAATGGGTTTCAGACGAAATAAGGTATTCAGGCATATCTATGGGCGAAGGCGAAGGCTACACCCTTCATACAGGCGATATGACGTTTACAGATCGTGCCGGAGTGTGTAAAGATAAAGCCGGAATGCTTATTACAATGCTTAGGGCTGCCGGGTTTGAATCTTATGCTGCAATGACAATGGCTGGTTCGCGTATTGAAGATATTCCGGCCGACCAGTTTAACCATTCCGTTACAGTAGTGAAAAGGCGCAGCGGTGAGTACCAACTTCTCGATCCCACCTGGGTACCATTTGTTCGTGAATTATGGTCGAGCAGAGAACAGCAACAAAATTATTTAATGGGTTTACCCGATGGTGCTGATTTAATGATTACCGATGTTTCCGCACCTGAAAATCATTACCTTAAAATAAACAATCAATCAAAACTAAATAACAATGGAACCTTAACGGGAACGCTCACAATTAATGCTGAAGGCCAATCAGATGCAACAGTCCGATCTCTTTTCACCCGCGATTATAAATCGCAATGGGACGATAACGTTAAAAAACAGTTGCTTCGAATATACCCGCAGGCTATCATTGAAGATATCTCTTACACCGATCCTTACGCATATCGAGATCATCCGGTGACCATTACATATAAATATACCATTCCCGGATTTGCAATTGTCGATGGCGACACCTTCATATTTAATTCGTTTACAAACAGTGGATTTATGCAATATTTCCGATTTGGACAATCGTTAGATAAATCCATTGATGAACGGCAATACGATTACCGTATAGGTTGCTCACAGTGGGTTCAAATTGAGGAAGAATTTGAAATGCCCGCCAAAGTTAAACGAATCGATACAGAAAATTACTCCGATGTGAATAACGAACCTGCATCAGCAAGTGTTTCATGGTCTGATGACAAAAACCTGGTTACCATGGAGTTAGAATCGACGTTTAATAAGCGAATCTACAAAGCAGAAACATGGCCGCAAATGAAAGAAGTGTTAGATGTACTTCATTCATTTCAAAATCAGCCCATAATTGTAATAACTAAATAGTCAATATTAAATATATACATATTATGAAGTTACTTAATATATTCATTATACTTTTTGTCGTATCGTCTCTCAATGCCCAAGAGAGAGATGCTACTTTTATGAAAATAGAGAAAACCTATACGCTAAATAGCGATGGTTCCTACACATTCGACTATAAACATCAACTGAAATACGAATCTTACCTCGCCTTTCACCGTAAATATGGCGAAACATTTGTTGTTTATAATCCCGATTATCAGTCGGTAGAAGTAAAAACCTGCAAAACAACTATGGCTAACGGAAAAGTTGTTGAAGCCCCCGACAATGCTTTTAACGAAGTATTGCCTCGCTTCGCCTCCGCTTCCGGAACCTACAATAATTTAAGAGAATTGGTAATTACGCATACAGGTTTAGAAATAGGAGCCGTCGTCAATTTGCATTATACTGTTACATCGGAAAAATGTCCACTCGATGTTTTCGCCGGTGCCGAATCGCTTCTGCAATCGTCCCCCACAACCGAACTTATTTTAAAATTCAACATGCCTTCAGACAAATATTTAACATTTGGAGGACATATTGAAGAAAAAGTAATAAATGAAAATGAAGACTCTAAGACCTATACATTCATCTATAAAAATCTACCCGAAGCATTGCATAACCGCATGCTCGGATTAGAAAAATCCTATGCCCTGCAATTCTGCGACGGTAGTACTTTTACAGATCAACTGGAAAAGCTTTTCAAAAACAGACTGTATCAGGCAAAAGATACCGATGCTAAGGCCAATGCAGAAAACATGGATGAAATCATGAAAATGCACCGCGATGTAGTTAAGAACGTTAAAACCATTGAAGTACCATTTTCGTTTCAAACACTACCATTGCCATCGAAAGAGGCACTCGAGCTAAAAAGCAGCGGAACAGAGCTCGAAAAAGCCTTTCTTTTGCACAAGCGATTCAGCGAACGAAACATTCAATCAAAAATTGTTTTTGTTGTACCCGTAAACCTATACGATGAGTCAAAAACCCCTTTAGAAAGTATCGAAAAATTTTTGGTTATGGTTCCCTCTGAAAATGGTGATCCCTTGTTGATGCCTTTAGACAGGATGCCCGGGAACAATGTGATTCACACACAATATAATAATGTTTTGGCTGCAATTGACGGCACAAAGAGCATTCAAATAATATCCCCTAAAAGCATGAATTATGCAAAAGTTAATTTTACGCTTGACTTTGGGAGCGATTATTCAGAAGCCAAGTATAATGGAGATATAACAGGACTTTTTGCCGGATGGCCGGGAGCAAATCTGTATAGTAAAAGGTTATTTACACAGTACAGACAAGAAGTTGAAGAAGACATTATTATCGATGATGATCCCTCTGCGGTTAAAATTTCGGGACGCTTTAAAACTATCCATTCACGAATGGGTGATTACATCGAGCTTGAATTACCACAACTTAAAAGCGGATTCTATCAACTAAAATCATCAGAATTACCTAAGGATGGAAAATATAAGATCGATTTGGGATATCCATTACATGAAGAGTATACATATAATATAGAATTGTCAAATGAACAGACATTTGTTCAATTGCCCAAGAATATAGAAACCACAACAGAGCACTTCGATATTGTGTTAACCTCGCGGGTATCCGAAAATACAGCTACTATAAATGTAAATCTAAACTTTAAAGCTACTTCTATACCAATAAATGAATACCAGAAGTTTCGGGAAGCCCTATCAGCAATACAAGGATCCAATCAATATAAAATAATAGTAAAGACAAAATAACACACACCTTTCTCCACATGAAAAAAGGCAGAGTTTCTGCCTTTTTTTGCATCTGATAATTAGACATTTAGTAATTATTTCAAATTAAATTCAGTAAAAGAGTTAAAAACATTTGGATTGTAAAGAAAGAAGCTCTACTTTTGCATCCGCTTTAAGAGAAGGAGCGACGTCGCATTGAAAGGCTGAACCGAGATTATACAGGTTATTCGAAAGAATTATTAGGGAGAATGGCTTGCAAAACTTTATTTTGAAAATAAGTTAAAATAAAGTTAAAAAGATTTGGAATGTAAAGAAAGAAGCTCTACTTTTGCAACCGCTTTAACAGAAAAAGCGACGTCGCATTGAAAGGCTGAAACCAAATTATGCAAGGGATTCGAAGGAAAGAGGTGATAGATTTGAATTGAGAATAGCTTGAAAAAAACTTTTAAAAAA
>JAWOEM010000172.1:0-16335 GCA_046482785.1 Salinivirgaceae bacterium | reverse complement strand
CCTCTCCGTAATAGTCTTTTGCCTTGTTTTCAAATGACTTCATTATTTGTTGCCTCCATCAAAGGTCACGCAAGCTGAATCCGCCCGCCATGGCTGATTTGAAATCACATTCCAGCAGGAGGGCATGGGTGTATTTTTATCCATTGTATATTGTATCGGTTGCGTTTGCCGGGTTTGTTAGCGAGCCGGGGAAGTGGCTAAAGTAGAGCCTGTACATAAAGTTGGGGGTGTTCAGTGAATAAACTCGATTTTCAAGGCTTGCGAAACTCAAAATCGTTGAGTTTACTGGTGTAAGTGATACGTGTTTGAGTGAGCATAAAGTGATACATTGAGCATATTGAAATGCAGAAAATCGATTTTATTAACGGACATTAAAGTAGCCAAAAGCCCCAATGAACCAATTGATTCATTGAGGCCTCCTACAAATAACTCCTAATTACAAATATTCATTGAAAACAAGGAATCTATGAAAACAACTTTTTATACGAACTGTAACGTCTCAATGCGTTTCATGGTATCCGTCAATCATACTTTTGTAATTTCTTAATGGGTGCTTGCCTACCGAAGCCACATATAAATGAATAATCAGAAATAGCGAAATAAAAAATCCGGCCGATGCGTGCAAAATTGCTGTAAGCAAAATGCCACTTGTGTTTAACACTTCACTAATAATAAATTCCGGAAATAGCAGTGCAATGCCCGTGATAATGACAATTGGCATCAGTACGTACATGGCCGAAGTGTAAGCAACGCTTTGCAGCGGATTAAACTTGCGTTCTTTGCTTATTGGGAATGGCTTTGGTTCATCTTTAAAATATCCCGTAAGGTAATATTGCGATTGTTTTACCAGTCGTTTTACCAGTCCTTTTGTTCGAATTATATACTGTTTGCCATTTGATGTGAATAAGTTTCCCAGTAAAAATAGTGTGTAACTAATTACTGCAATAATTCCGAATATGTTGTGTAGTAAAATTGCCGTTCCAAACGGAATAAACGGATAATTTGGGTCGGAATATTGCATGCTTATGCCGGTAGCTATGAGCATAATAATACAAATTGCATTTACTCCGTGCCACGCACGCAGCCATTTGGGATAGAGATAGAGTTTATTGGGTTCCATAATTATTTTCGTTTTATGATTCGAAATACGATGTGCGTGAAAATACCGCCCAGTGTAAGTGCGAAAATCAGTAAACTGGCGTTATTCAGGTATTTGTTTCTGTTGGCGCCTATTACATAGGCATTGTTAATAATTACATCGTTGTAAAATCCACTATTGCCCTGTTGGGTGCGTTTATATTTGTAGAGCTTATTGCTTAGCAGTGAGTTTGTGCTGTGGCACTCTGTGCACGTATGAATGGCTTCTGTTTTGGGCAAAATATTGTGAGCAATATTCATGGTGTCGTGCGCCGATGTGTGGCATTCAATACACCTGACGCTTTTAAAGTGTAAATTCTGGTTGGGCAACCAATCGTGAGTTTGAACGAGCTTAGGCTGTTCCACATTTGTGAGCGATCGGTATTGTTTTTCATCGGTGTGGCAGCTCAAACACATTGCGTTGCTGCTTTGCACAACCTCTTTTGTGGTTTTAAGACTGTCTCTAATGGCTAGCTGGTAGGTATGTGGATCGTGGCACTTTGAACACGTGAAGTTTTCACCAATTTTTTGCACATGCACGCTTTTTTCTACTTCCATGGCTATTTCGTCGAAATGGAACGATGCAAAAAGATCGTCGCCACCATGGCAGTCCATACATTTGTATTGTGGTTCCAGCTTTAAAGAAGCTTCATGCGGATATGTTTCGTACTCGTAGTTATGGCAATCGATACAGGCAAAAGTGCTGTGTACTCCCTGCATGTACCCAACGCTGTCTACAATGTAGTACGGGTTCATTATGCGGCGCTGGTTTGTTTCAGTCATTTCGATGTACACTTCGTAATGTGCATTACCATGGCACGCGAAGCATGTTCTGTTCATTTCCACCATTTCATTTCCATCGGTTGCCGCATTGGTTGTGAATGCAGTTAGTAGTACGAATGAAATAGCCAAAAGCAAAGAGGGTGCTTTTGTGTTTTTTTCCCATAGGCCTGGTTCCCGGTCGTTCTTCATTGCTTCGTATTTTGAGATTATTTTGGCAGCTGTAGGTTTGTTAAAGTCGGCAAAATCAAATAAAAAAGAGGATGTCCAAAAAGTAGTTAAAAACCTTATTTATTGAGCGATAAATGCTCAATTTGCATTTTGGACATCCACTTCCGGTTGGTTTATTTCATACTTCTGATATAGTTAATCAGTGCCCAGCGATCTTCATCGTCGCCAATTTTCGATTCGTAATTGGGCATTTCATCACGTCCCATAATCGACATGTAATAGAGTTCCCCATCGGTGTGCGACTGAACTTTATCACCTGCCAGATCGTGCATTTTTACTTTCATCATACGTGCTTTGGGGCCGTCGCCGGCTCCTTTATTTCCGTGGCACGAACGACAATGTTTCATGTACAATCCTTTACCTACGTTTTTCAGCCCTTTATCATTGGCGTAAGGATTTTCCATTTCTTTGTATTTTGCAGGAATTTCCCATTCAGAGCCGTAATCTTTATCTTCCGGATAAGAGAACGACATGAGTAGAATAGCAGTGGCAAATGCGATTGCCAGTGAGATAAAAATGTTCTTTTTCATAATTATTAATTTTAACGGTTATTGATCTATTTGATGCCCTTAAGTTTTTCTCTTTATGCATTTTTAATGGACACCAATTGCTTTACTCATAAATAAAAATTGCTTTGAGCTATTGTATTTTTTATGGACTATAGAGCCCATAATCGGGTAATTGTAAACCCAATATTAAATTGTTCAAATTCAAAATCTTTAGTTTCGCGCACCATGGCATATTGTGGTAGCAAATGGTTGGTATACCCCATGTACACATGAAATGCGTGTGTGCTTGTAACCATTTCGTAACCCACGGTAACGTTTGGATTTAATTCGTACTCTGAAGTGCCTGAAAGCCGAAGCACATCAAGTGGTTGGTCGTAATTAAATACAATATTTCCGGTAGGGGTTACTTTTACCCGACCGGCAAAGTGAATCCCAATGCGGTCATAATCGAAACGCGCCGTATCTGTCATATTAAAATGTGAGAAACTTCCTCCCAGCTGCACAGTTACCCGATAGCCAAACTTACGGCTCATCAGTATTTGGCCGAAGTACGATAAACGCTGGGTAAACTCGTTATTAGCACCAAGGTTTTCTTCTTCGCGACCATCAATTCCCATGTTTCCGTAGAGTGCCAGTGCAAAAGGACGGGTATTTTTTCGTGTTTGCTCAAAAAGGGTGTATTTCGCATTAAAATCGTGCACCATACTGGTTCTCGTTAGGCCGTAACCAACTTGCAGGTTCTTAACGGGCACATAGTCGAATCCAATTCTGATATTGGCCGATGAATATATTCCATAAATATCTGATGCACCATTTTCTAATGTTCCAAACTTGTGTTGAATGGCCATTTCGAGTGTTTTCTCGGGCAAAACCATTGTTGTTTGGGCATCGAGTAGGTAAGGACTGGCAAATGGAGTGCGCACGGGCTTATCTTCCTTTTTTGTTTCGCCTTCTTGCGCCAGCATCCATTGTGTTCCAAAGGTTATTATTAGTAGTACAATAAATAGTTTCTTCATAATTCGTTCGTTTAATTTATCGTTTTTCTGAAAACTGAACCGTGGTTTTGTCGTGCTTAATTGTTTGGTGCATCGAGTTCAATCCATTTTTTAACTATTGCAGCCTGCTCAGCCGTATAATTTTTAAAGTGGCCGCTATCAGGAGCCCCCATAGCGTAAATATTATCCTCATTGTCTAAATCGATGTACTTCGGATCGCTTGTTAAGCTTTCGTAAGCGTTTCCTGCAGTAAGATCGGGTTTCTGATTACCTCCATGGCACGCAGTGCAACCTGCGGTGCTGAAAATGGGTTCCACATCGGCCGAGAAACTTACGTCGTCGGTTACTTCCGGTGCGGCTTCCGGCTCGTAAGCCGTGTATTCACATCCAAAAACAACCAGTGCCGTTATTATTACATAGATAAAATGCCATTTATGCTTCATTCCAAATAAATTTAATTTAACGTTTGTTGGTTCTGTCTTAACCGGAATTACCGCTCCGGCCTGTTTTGCGTGTCTATTTTTATGCTTGGTGTTGTACAAAAAGAGGGGGCACAAATGTGCCACCCCCTATTAAGTTGCTGTTTTATTGCTAGTTAAATGCTTCTATCGAGTTCTGTAAAAGAGCCTTCGTGTATTTTGGGTTATGTACGCCTCCGCTCCCGTCATCTACTACAGTTGCATAGTTATAATATGCACCAGCTTGATCTACAGGAAGTGTTAATCCACCATCAGGAATAAGCAAGTGTCCTTCGGTATCAATAATGCCATTATTTACGAGTTTTGATTCCAGACTGGCTATTAGCGTACCAACTTCGCTCCGGAAACCATTAATGTCGAAGTCATCAGCATCTGTGTGGCATGATGTACAGCTGGCCATGTTGGGCACAAACGAGTGACCACCGGAGGTATTATCATTGCCTGCGGCAGGCATGTGGCAGCTGTTGCACGATGAGCCGGTGCGGTGACTTGATCCTCCCACCTCGGGATAGGCTTCAGATCCGGCTATTTCATAGCCTCCTATACCTTCTAACATTGTTGCTTGTGTACCGTAGTGTGGTCCATAGTGCGAACTTGTAATTGTAAAGTTTCCATCGTCAGAAGATGGTGCGGGTCTGCGTGGTTGGTGACAGTTTGCACACAGGTTGCTAGAACCTTCAAAATCGAGTTGTACGGTTTCGTCAATCATAAGTGTAACGGGGTCATTGGTGCGCATTGCATAGTCTGGCCCGTCGTTTTCAAAATCGAGTGTAAAGTGCTTGTCGTGGCACGTATTACAACTAAATGCTGTCGGAATTGGAATGTTGGCAGCAGTTGTGTCAAGTCCGGTATGCTGTGTTTCTACAAAACCTTCGTGCGAGTGGCACTTGGCGCAGCCATTTCGTGCTCCGGCATACCCAACAGCCGAACCGGCATGGTGGCCGCTTGATGCGTATTGTAGTATTACCGAATCGCGTTTGTTATCGTTGTGGCATTCTTTGCACGCCTCATCTGTGCCATCTGCGCCTGCTGGCCCTGCCGGCCCTTCCGGACCCTCGCAGCTTTTCGTCAATGAAAGACCAGCAACTAAGGCTAGACCTAAAATAAGTGTCAATGTTTTTTTCATAGTGGTATTTGTTTATTCAACTTAAATTAATAATTGTATTAAAAGGAAAAAAAGAGTTGTAAATCCTGAGTGTAAATATATAGACATAACCCTTTGTATTAAAGTTTTTTGTGTTGATAGGATTAAACCCCGGCATTGATTATTCATTCGATCAAGGTTGATGAATAATTCAATGAGCGTTGATTAATATCAACTATTCGAGATGTTCTGCGTTAGTGTGTATTAAAAGTGTTTTTGATGTTTTGTGTCTATAATAAACAGTAGAACAGTGGGTTATTGCCTTGTCGTAGCTGCAGCACACTTTAATTGTTCTTGATAAACAGGTAGTTATACCTGAAAAATGAATCGCATATTTTAGCTTTTTGGTAAATAAATATTGCTAATTTTGAATTATGGATATTAAGAGTTGTAAATCTTGTAGAGAATGTCCTGTCCGATGGCGAAACTTCGATAAGCTTACTGATGAGGAGATTAGGTTGGCATCGGAAAACCGAAAAGAAGCACATTATAAACGAGGCGAAATTATTTTTAAACAAGGAGCTCCAACATCCAGTGCCGTGTTTTTGAAATCGGGACTGGTAAAAATGGCTTTTGAAAGCGAATACGGAAAAGAGGTTATTGTAGCAATTGTAAAACCGGGACGCATTATTGCCGGTCCCGGGGCTTTTATCGACAATATTTATCATTTCAGTGTTACCGCTTTAAAAGACACTGCTGCGTGCTTCATGGATTTGAATATTATAAAAGATTTCGTCAGAAATAATGGCGAATTTGCCTTAGGTTTTCTCGAAGATATAAGCATGAAATCGGTTCAGGGACATAATAAACTTGTAAGTATTAGCCAGAAACGAATGAACGGACGGTTGGCCGAGGGGTTGCTGCATTTAAGTGATGATATTTTTGGTTCGTTGGAGTTTGATTGCTGCCTTACACGGCAGGAATTGGGCGAACTTACTTTTATGACCAAAGAGAGTGTTGTTCGTCTTTTAAAGCAGCTCCACGATGAGCAAATTATCGAGGTCGACGGCAGTAAATTCAAAATTCTGGACAAAGATCGATTGGAAAAAATTAGACAATCCGGTTAACCCTTTATCAAACCAGAAATGGCGTTTGTAAAGCGTTTTGGGGGTGTGGCGTCGGTTTAATCGTGTCGCTTGGGCGCGATAATCGATTCGCTTGGCTTTAACGTTTTTTTACCCGAAATCTGTTAGCATTTTGAACAGGAAAAAAACGCTTGCGGAATTTGGGTATTTATTGGAATCCGGAATTGTTGCTAAAAGAACTGTTTATTATGAATATGATTAGGAAAATATTGTTTAGCCCCATCACAATGGTGGTGTTATTGGTTCTGCTGTCATTTTTTATGGGTCTTGCAACCTTTATCGAAAACGACTATGGTGCGCGGGAGGCTAAACTGTTAGTTTACAATGCGTGGTGGTTCGAGCTGCTTTGGCTTTTGATGGTTGTTAATTTTGCAGGAGCCATTTTCGAACGTAAATTGTACAAACGGCGTAAGTGGCCAGTATTGGCCATTCATGTGGGGTTTATTGTTATTCTGCTTGGCGCAGCTGTTACCCGCTACGTGGGGTACGAAGGGCTTATGCACATTAGAGAAGGCCATGCCTCAAATGTAATTTTAATGGATGAAAAAGCTGTTAAGGTGAAAACGCCCGATGCAGATCAGTTTGCCGGGGTTTTTTCCTTCGATAATCAAACCGAAGGCGTGTTCTCAGAGACGCTCGAAATAGCGGGTAAATCCATAGATATTACTTTGACTCAAAGCTACCCGGCAGCAATAAAACGGGCCGCGCCAGTAGAGAATGGCGAGCCGATCATCGGGTTTGTTTTGGCCGGAAAAAGCGCGCGTGGGTTTGCCTATATCGCCAAAGGAGAAACGAAAACGTTTGGCGATTTTGTTGTAGCTTTCAAAAAAGATTCCACGGCCGATTTGCAGTTTACATTACAAAACGATACCTTTTATATGCAAACTCGAAAGGTGCTGTCGCAATCGCAGATGGGTAACCAGAGCGAGAGGAAATTTATGAAAGGAAGACAATTGGTAGAACTTAAATCACTTTACCAAACCAAAGGAGTAAACTTTGTAGTTCAGGAAACCTATCAAAGTGCCCAAATGACTGCGAAACCTACAAAAGTTAGTGGGCATGCCAGTGCACAGCCGGCACTGGTATTTAGCGTAAATTACAATAATCAGCAGCAAAGCGCAACGGTATGGCAAAGCCACGAATTTGAGTATAACCCCACTGTGGTGCAATTTTCCGATTTGGCGCTCGAAATAGATTATGGTTTTGAAACCGTGAAGCTGCCTTTTGAAATTTACCTGAACGATTTCGAAATTGAACGTTATCCGGGTTCCAATAGTCCTTCATCGTTTTCCAGCCATGTAACCGTCAAAAAAGATGGACAAGAGCTTCCGTACCATATTTATATGAATAATATTCTAAAAATGGATGGATACCGTTTTTTCCAATCGTCGTACGATCAGGATGAAAAAGGCACTGTTTTATCGGTAAACCGCGATCGATGGGGAACAGGAATTACTTACGCAGGCTATTTTGTTTTAATTCTAGGACTTATTTTATCGTTAATGAATAAATATAGTTTTGTACGATCGACCAAAGTTAGTGCATTGGCGCTTACGCTATTTATTACCCTCGGGCTTTTGTCTGGAAGCGGCTCCAATGCTGTTGCGCAGGAACATACGCACTCGCACGTTACCGTTATAGAGCCTGTAGATAAAGAACATGCAGAAAGCTTCGGTAAGTTATTGATTCAAGATAAGCAGGGGCGAACAAAACCTGTCAATACGCTTGCATTCGACATTGTACATAAAATATCACGTAAGGGAACTATCGAAGGGCTTACTCCCGCGCAGTTCTTTTTAGAAATGCATCTGAACCCGCAGGCCATGATGCATATCCCCTTCATTAAAGTTGGTAATGATGGGCTACAGAAAATTTTGGGCATTCATGCCTCGCACGCGTCCTATGCCGATATTGTGAAACCCGGCCAAGGCTACGCATTGAGCGGAATGGTGGAAAAAGTGTACGCCAAATCGCCTGCCGAGCGCGATAAAACCGATAAAGAACTCATAAAAGTAGATGAACGCATTAATATCTGTCACGGAATTTTTTCCGATCGCTACATGAGTATTTTTCCATCGCTGCAAGAAGGCAACCACCAGTGGTTAACGCCTTCGGAAGCATGGAAAAAAGCACCGAATAGTGCCGATTCTGCTTTTTTGCACGATGTATTTCCCATTTACATGCAGGAGCTCAAAAAGGCAAAGCAAACCGGCGATTATGAAGCCGCCAATGAAATACTTCAGGGTATAGAGACCTATCAGCGAAATAAGGCACAGTACGCCATACCATCGCCGTTTAATGTGGCAGTTGAGCAAGCCTATTATAAACTTGACGTTTTTAAGAAGCTGTTTCCTTTTTATGCAACTGTTGGTTTTATATTTTTAATTTTACTGATAGCTGCTGTAATTCGTGGGCGTACCGTTCATAAGAATGTAATTCGGGTTTTTGGGAGCTTGGTGTTTTTGGGATTTATTTTCCACACACTGGCACTTGCTGCCCGCTGGTACATTTCCGGTCATGCACCCATGAGTAACGGTTACGAATCTATGATTTTTGTGGCATGGGTTACCATTTTGGCAGGGTTCATTTTCAATAAGTATTCACCGTTTGCATTATCGGCAACAGCCGTATTGGGCGGGTTTACACTTATGGTAGCCAATCTGAGTTTCATGGATCCGCAAATTACCAATCTCGTTCCTGTGCTAAAATCCTACTGGCTAACGCTTCACGTATCAGTAATTACCGGTAGCTATGGCTTTCTGGGGCTGGGCGCCATTCTGGGCATCATTAACATGATTTTGTTCAGCGTGAAAAAGGAACAGAACCACTCACGAATTATCGAAACCATCGAAAAACTGACGGTAATAAATCATAAAAGTTTGTCGCTGGGGCTTATTCTGTTAACTATTGGAACATTTCTGGGGGCAGTATGGGCAAATGAGTCGTGGGGCCGCTACTGGGGTTGGGATCCCAAAGAAACCTGGTCGCTGATTACCATCTTTGTGTATACAATTGTAACACACGCCCGCTTGGTTTCAGGTATGCGTGGCATATTGGTTTTCAATGTGCTGGCTGTGTACGCATTCTTTTCTGTACTCATGACCTACTTCGGAGTAAACTATTACCTATCGGGCTTGCACAGCTACGCCGGTGGCGATCCCGTGCCGGTTCCCTCTTTTGTTTATTGGAGCATTGGAGTGTTAGTGTTGCTTGCGCTGATGGCTGTATTGAGACATAAAAATATTCGCATTGCAACTGAAAAGTAGTTGTCGTATTCTTTTTTAAAACTTTTTTTTACACAGATTTAGAAATCACTTGTTTGGGGTGAACACTGAGCCCAAACAGGTGATTTTTAAAGTTGAGGGAATAATTTGGGTTTTTCTTTTCGGATACTTCATTCCGTGAATTAATATCCAAAATCTATCCAAATGTAAAGTGCTTTGGTTATATTTGCCTCAAAATGAACTAAAACAGGTTGGTTCAAGTGCTGCTGATGAGGTGTTTTCGTACATTATGAATCAACCCTGTAGCGATATCCGGCTTGACCTGATATCATAATAATTAATTATACTTTATGTCGTTTGAAACGTTTAATTTGGATCCAAAGTTAATGGAGGCCATATCTTATATGGGGTTTGAGGATGCTTCACCCATTCAAAAATTAGCAATTCCTCATGTGCTCGAAGGGCACGATTTAATTGCCTGTGCCCAAACAGGAACCGGCAAAACCGCCGCATTTATTTTGCCGGTTATCAGCCGTGCCATGGAGCTCAAACAGGAGGGCGTACACACCTTAATTTTAGTTCCAACCCGCGAGTTGGCTGTCCAAATTGATCAGGAAATACAGGGAATCGGATATTTTACCAATACAGAAACCATTGCCATTTATGGCGGTGGCGACGGTACCGAGTGGGGGAAAGAAAAGAAAGTACTCACCACAGGTGCAGGCATTGTGGTTGCTACACCAGGACGGTTACTCGCTCACCTGAAACTGGGATATGTCGATTTTAGTTCCGTTCAACATCTCATTCTCGATGAAGCCGATCGTATGTTGGATATCGGTTTCCATGACGATATTATGAAAATAATATCACATCTACCAGAAAACCGACAAAGCCTTATGTTTAGTGCTACTATGCCTGATAAGGTTCGTAAACTGGCATCAAAAATTCTGAATAAACCGCACGAAGTCAATACGGCCATATCCAAACCTGCCGAAGGAGTTTTGCAGGGCACGTACCTTGTTCACGACAATCAGAAATTACCGATTCTTGCCCGTCTCATTGGCGATAATCCCGACTATGAGAGCATTCTAATTTTTACATCGACAAAGAAGAATGTGAATGCTATAGTCAATAACCTAAAGAAAACCGAAAAAAGCGTCGAGGGCATATCGTCCGATTTGGAGCAGAAAGAACGTGAACTGGTTTTGTTGCGCTTTAGAAGTAAGCAAACACGCATTTTAGTGGCCACCGATGTCATGAGTCGTGGAATTGATGTAAAAGATATTCATCTGGTTGTAAATTACGATGTGCCGGGCGATGCCGAAGATTACGTGCACCGCGTAGGACGTACGGCCAGAGCAAAAACTACCGGTGTTGCACTTACGTTGATTAACACCGACGATATGGCCAAGTTTCACCGTATTGAGAAGCTCATCGAAACGGAACTTATTCGAATACCTTTGCCGCCGGAAATGGGTGCAGGGCCGGAGTGGAATCCCAAAGCACCCTCCGGTCGTGGTTTCAAAGGACGTTCGTCGAAAGGCGGCGGTCCTAAAGGCGGTAACCGAGGCGGGAATAAAGGTCGTAGTAAGGGGAAACCAAGAAAATAATGTAGCTGAACAGCCAATAAGCAGAGTTCTATAGAGGAATGTTAGGTGCGAGTACGAAAATCACGTAAGGGTATAACTTTTAGTGAATAGTATCATTAAAAGTTATATCTTTGAGCAAAAAAGGCAATGTATTCACGATTTTTACGAGAAGAAATTGAAAAAAGATCAGGATCTGGCAAAGCTATAGTTGTGGTTGGGCCTAGGCAAGTAGGGAAAACAACCCTAATTGAATCAATACTAGAAACGGAAGACTACTTACTTCTTGATGGAGACGATCCTAAAACAAGAGCACTATTAACTGAACCGAATACAGAACAGATTCGGGCGCTTTTAGGTAGGTACAAGTGTGTATTTATCGATGAGGCGCAAAGAATTGAGGGAATCGGACTTACAATGAAAATTATCCCAGATAGGTTTAAAGAGGTTCAATTATATACAAGCGGATCATCTTCTTTTGACTTGACTAATAAGATAAATGAGCCATTGACCGGTAGAAAATGGGAATATCAGTTGTTCCCGATTTCATGGGAAGAGTTCGAAAATCATCATGGATATTTGCAATCAGAGCAGCAATTAGAAAACAGATTACTCTACGGATTTTACCCTGATGTACTAAATAACGTTGGAGATGAAGTCAGTGTTTTGCGGAATCTTGTGAATAGCTATTTATACAAGGATATCTTAGCTTATTCTGATATTAGAAAACCAGAAGTGCTTGATAAGTTAGTTCAGGCATTAGCGCTTCAGGTAGGTAGTGAAGTGAATTATTCAGAATTAGCCCAAATTGCTAATGTTGATAAAAATACTATTATTAAGTATATGGATATCCTTCAAAAGGGATATATTATTTTTAAGTTGGGTAGTTTTAGCAGAAATGTTCGGAACGAAATAAAGACGAATAAAAAAATCTATTTTTACGATAACGGCATACGCAACATGGTTATTGGGAATTTTAATCCGTTAGAATTAAGAACTGACAAAGGTGCTTTGTGGGAAAACTTTTTAATTTCAGAGAGAATAAAGCAAATAGACTACAAGCAAAGCCTTGCACGAACATATTTTTGGAGAACTAAGCAGCAGCAAGAAGTAGATTTTGTTGAAGAAAACAGTGGGGAGATAACTGGATATGAATTCAAATGGAATAAAAAGAAGACGACGAAACTACCTAAAACATTTGTTGAAGCATATAATGCAGAGAGTTACGTAATTGATAAAAATAATTTTAGGGAATTTGTAGTAATTCAGGACAATTCCCAATGATGTGTAAATAAAAAAATGCGTTTATGATGTCACCGGAAGAAAAAGAAATCGTCACGCGTTTGGGGTTAAAACCACATCCCGAAGGAGGTTTTTTTAAAGAAACCTATCGTTCCGACATTTACATTCCTTCACGTTTATTACCCGATCGCTTTGGCGGGCGCCGGTCATTGACCACCTCCATCATGTTTTTTTTGCCGCATAAAGCGTTTTCGGCGTTTCACAGATTAAAGCAAGATGAGGTTTGGAATTACCATGGGGGCGATACGGTAGAAATTCACTGTATTTTACCCGATGGTGAATATCTTGTTTACCTTTTGGGCGTTGATGCCGATGCCGTGCCGCAGGTTGTCGTTCGCCAAGGAACTTACTTTGCAGCCTATGCACCGGGAACGTATTCGCTGGTAGGTTGTATTGCAACTCCGGGTTTCGATTTCTCCGATTTGGAGTTGCCCACCTCTGCATATCTCATCGGACTATTTCCCGCTCATAAAGAAATAATTAAGCAATTTACACGGTCGTAATATTATCCGTAATCTGCAAGTAAATGTGCCATATAGCTTGTTTACTGAGATTGGGTTGGTAAGGAAATGCAGGTTGAAAATGTGCAATTGTGAGCCGTTTTAAGATCCCTTTATTATTCGAATTTTTATTATTACAGATCCTAAAGCATATTGTTTTTTTATAGTATTGCACAGTTTATTCTGGGAATAGCTCTATATTTGGGCAATTAACAAATTGAATATAAAAAAATGAAAAAAGGAACGATATCAAATTTTCTTCGGACGCTTAAGTTAATATATTTAACAGACTGGGTAAGATATTACTTGCAGAAATTTCAAAACCGCACGATTAACAAAAATTTCAAATCAAAAAATCCACATGTTCAGCTACCTCCCAATTACTTAATTTATGAATCCTTTCAGTTAAATTATGAAAAGTATTATACCCAAAGCATTGAAACGGCTAAATGGTTAACAGATCATTTCAAAAAACACATAGACTTAAAAGAAAAGCGAATATTGGATTGGGGATGTGGGCCTGGTCGGATAATTCGACACCTGCCAAACGTGATTGGGAATGGATGCGAATATTTTGGAACAGATTACAATCAAAAATCAATTGAATGGTGTTCGAAAAACCTGACCGATATTCATTTTAATAAGAATTCATTAAGTGCTCAATTGCCTTACGCTGATAATTTCATGGACGTGATTTATGGCATTTCCATTTTTACGCATCTTTCAGAGCAATTACATTATGATTGGTACAATGAGTTATATCGGATTTTAAAGCCAAAAGGAATTATGTTCTTAACGACACAGGGCGATAATTACAGAGTTAAGTTGACTGATGCCGAATTGAGGAAATACGATAATAGTCTGCTAATTGTTAGGGGGGGGGTGAAAGAAGGACACCGAACATATTCAGCGTTTCACCCTCCGAAGTTTATGAGACAAGTCTTTAAAAATGTTGAAATCCTAGACCACATTGAGACAAAACCGGATAAAGGGAAATGGTTGCCGCAAGATATTTGGATCATCCGGAAGCATTAAAGTATTCCAGAGCTATAAATGCTTTTCGTGCTTTTAGGGTATTTCGATGTAGAGAAGGAAACAACGAAAGACGTAAAAGACTCGAAACATATAGTTTTATTGCTGACACTACCAGATATTCAGAATGTTCGAACCACGGTTACTGACGTTTTTTTCACGCGTTAATTAAACTGCTGCGTGTAAATATTTAAGATATTTACATTCTTGAATGTTTCGGGCATTTGATAGGTCAATCGATGAAATGCTCTGTTAAAAGACACTGTTCGTAAACGCGCATTTACCAGAATGGTGAGATTCGAAATGGAGTCGGCATCTTCTTTTCTAAAGTCGGGCCATTCGCTATGCTCAATTATTTTGTAAGATGGTAAGTTAAACTCGCGTTTAATGGATCTTTCCATGCGTATACGTGCTTCGCTAAGAATGTGAAAGACTATAGGTGCACTTAATTCGCTGCTCAAACGTTTTAGAATTTTCCCCCAGTGGCGAAATCCCGGTTCGATATCGGCATTGGAGGCCACGTACACTACTACTTTTTTTGTTAACTGAATTGGTCGGGGTAGGTGCGAAACAATTACGGTGTTGGTTGTATTGCGTAGAACGGCCTCAAGCATATTGCTGAAAAGCTTTTCTACCTCGCGTGTGCGGCCGGTCCAACCCATAATGATATCTGTAATGTCGAGCTCTTTCGAAACGCGTGCTATGGCAGTGGGGATGTTCACATCTACCCGCGTAATTTTGTGGGAGTGCGCTCCATTGGCCGCCGCTTGTTTTTGCACATCATCAATAATGGGTTGGTTGGCCAAAATGCGCTTTCGTGCATTTTTTGTGTCTTTAACAATCGAAAGCGGGTAAATAGGTTCATTTAGCGATTTATCGGTAATGAGTGTTGCCAGTTCGGTTAGTTTTTCAATGTTTTTGGGATTGGCAATGGGTACCAGCACACTTACAGAGTCGGTTCGTTCAGCATCAGGTGTTTTGTACTTTTCTTCTTTGGCCAGTAAAATCCCGGCTTTTTCTGTAAAGAACGAACTGAAAAGCGATGTGGCCAAAATAAGGAGGATGATACTATTAAACACATCTTCATTAATAACTCCGTAATTTTTCCCAACCATGGCCACGGCAAGCGTGGCCGCTGTTCGTGCACTTGTTAAAGCAAAAATGGTGTTGGTTTCATTGTTTGTCAGTTTAAATACCAGTTTTGTTGCAAATGCTGCCAGCCATTTGCTGCCAAGCCCCAGCGTGATAAGCAAAGCGGCATAAAGTGCCGGTAAGTAGCCCGTAGCTAATATCTGTAAATCTACCATCATACCTACACTAATAAGGAAGAAAGGAATGAAGAGTGCATTGCCAACAAAGTCGATACGGTTCATTAGTGTCGAGGTGGCCGGAATAAGTCGGTTGAGCGACAGTCCGGCAAAGAATGCCCCGATAATGGGTTCTGCACCGGCCATTTCGGCCAAAAATGAGGAGGCAAATAGTACCGAGAGCGTAAAAAGAAACTGCAAATTTCCATCCGAGGTAATGTTCTTGAAAAACCATCGGCAGAGCTTGGGCAGCAGATAGAACATGGTAAACAGAAATACGGTAAATGTAATTAGGAACGTCCACACCATGTTCGTTCCTTCTGTATTTTGCAAATGCGACGATACAAATGCTAAAATAATGAGTACGATGGTATCGGCAATAACAGTTCCGCTTACCGCAACGTTAATGGCCGTGGTTTTGGTAATGCCCAGTCTTCCAATTGAAGGGAATGCGATTAACGTGTTCGAGGCCAGCATGATACCAATCATAACAGCCGAAATGGGTTGGAGATTCAGCAAGTGGAGACCACCAAAGTATCCGAATAGAAAAGGAAGTAAAAACGTGAGAATACCAAAGAGAATACTTTTTGAGCGATTTTTGAGAAACGATGTAATTTCTATTTCCAGACCGGCCAAAAACATGATGTATAAGAGCCCAACATGACTAAAAAGGTCGATGGTGTCGTTATTGGCCACCAGATTTGTAGCATGAGGCCCGATTATAATTCCTATAACGATGAGTCCCACAATGGACGGAACAATGGTTTTTCGCAGTAGTACCGGGGTGAGTAGTACAATCAGTAGTACGAGTGTAAATACAATGATGGGTTCGGTAATTGGAATAGAAAAGTTGTGCATATGTGTATGGATTAATTGCGATTAAAACCTAAATTCCGCACGGATTTAATTTTTCAAGGTCAAAATCCGTGCGTAATTTAGGTTAACCCCGATTTAGAAAATCACTCATTTGGGTGAAGAATGAAACCGAATGAGATGATTTACTTAATCGAATTCGCAAGGAATA